>JAYWBH010000526.1:0-12682 GCA_043781815.1 Bryobacterales bacterium
CTTTACCGCCGGTAGCTTTTTCCACTTCAGCAATCACACGCTCATGAATGCCGTCGCGAAACCATTGCGATTTTAGAATGAAGTAAGCCGTTGGAATTGCAATAAGAACCAATAACAACAGTAGTCCCAGCGTCCAGCGGATGATTTTGCGAGCGCGCTTCATTTGAAACTCTCTTCGCGAATTTCAACGCGGGTGCGGGTACGAACTTCATCCAGCCAGGCGTAAAGAGATTTGTTCAGCCGTTCGCCAATTAACGCTTCTTCAATCTGCGGCGTTGCCTGCTCTATTGTCAGTTTTGATTTGCCTGCAAGATTCTTGGCATAGTAATCTTCCACTTCCACAGGGGCCACTTGCAGACCTACGCGAAACCGCGAGTTGGTGAACCGAACCAGTGTCAGTTGCCACAGCAGATACTCCCGCAAATCGCGTTCATCCAAACGATATTTCCCCAACGTTTCCACGTATGCCGCAACACTTGGGTACTTTTTCCGAGCTTCTTCCATGGACGCATCTGCTTCGTACGATTCTGTTTGCGGATAGCGGGTCAGCTTCATTTCATTGCGGATTAGCGCTTGCTCAATCAACCGCTCCGCCATGGTCCTTCGCGATTTAGGAGAGAAATCGGCTACTTCGCCGTTCATGAAAGCAGCTAAGGAAATTTGCCTTCGTAAGTCGCTTTCGGTGATCACCAATCGGTCCACTGTAATTGCAATGCGATCAATGATCTCAGCTTTCAGCACAAAGGCTGCCATCAACAATAGGGCGTAGGAAGCAGCTTTCCTCAAAACGTTTGTCCCAAGGAAAAGTGAAATTGGAAGGCGTTAATTTTTTGTTCCACGCGGACGCCGCCTCCAAACAGCAGTTCGTCACGAGTGCCGCGGAACCCAATAAAACGGGGCGCATTGGGACCATAAGAAAGATCCACTCGCACTGGGCCGACGGGTGTTTTGTAGCGGATGCCAAAGCCTACGGAATGCACCATGTAATCAAAATCGGTAACGTTTCTTTGCTTGTAGCGCAAAGAGACTTTCAAAATATCGGAGTAGACGTTGCCTGCATCGTGAAAGATAACACCGCCAATGGAATCGCCCAGCAGGGGGAAACGTAGTTCCAGCCCGCTGACTAAGACCGCCTTGCCGCCCAGTGGAAAGCCCGTAATAGGATCTCGCGGGCCTGCCTGATTGTCAGAAAACGCTCGATGCGACGCTGCCCCACCGGCAAAGAATCGCTCTGGCAAAGGGATGTCTTTGGTATTTTCCGTGGCACCTATGCGATTCATTTCGCCGAATAGAAGTGTGCGCGCCAGTATCAGATCCTTGCTAATGCGGTGGTAGCTGGAATTGCGCAATAGCACCCGCGTAAAATTTGTCTCAGAACCAAATGACCCTACGGCAGTAGCGAAATCTAATGAGTTATACATGCCGCGGTGCGAATCAATAGGGTCGTCACGGCGATCCTGAATGAAGGTTCCGGAAAAACTTCCAATGCGCACGGGCTGCGAAAGAAACGGGATCAATTGCGGGTTGATCTTCAAAGTATTGGTGTCAATGCTGACGCGCCGGAATGTGTATCGGTACTGAATGCTGTTGGCCTTGGAAAGCTTTTGGCCTAACTGGATTGAACTTTCCCAGCGTCGGGCTGCAAACGTCCGCACATCGCGCGAATCGTCAAAAAGACCGGATAGCGTAAGATCTAACTTTTCCTTTCCTTTGAATTGGGGCGCCAGATATGTGACAGCAGCGCGTTGTTGAAAGCTGGAGATTTGTGCCCGCACTCCAATGCTATGGGCCAAACCCAAAAAGTTGGAACGGTTGATGCCAATGGAAACTCTAGGGCTGAACCCCGGTGCACCAGCGGGCGAACTAAGACTGGTGACGCTCCCCCCAATTCGCGCCAGTTGCGCACCAAAACCCGTAGTTATGGAAACTTTGCTGGCTTCTTCAAATTGGTACAACACATATTTATCGCGCTCCACCCCTTCAGGATTTTGGACAGTGACTCCCACCCTGGCAAATATACCCAAATCGTAAAGTCGACGCTGGCTTTCTGTCATCTCTGTTTGCGATAAAACATCGCCCGCCTCCAGGCTGATGCGGTTGTTCACAATCTTTGGGTTGGTGGTTTTCAATCCGCTGATAACTACGCTGCGCACAAAATTTCTGCGAGATTCGGTCACCTGGAAATGAACCGCCAACTGCGTGGGAACTTCCATCGGCTTCACGTCATATTCAACCGATGCACCGGAAAATCCTTCGTTGAAATAGTAGTTCAAAATGGCATCTCTATCGGAAAGAACTGCGTTGGGACTGTATGCCTGACCGGCCGCTGATTGCAGCCCTTTTTTGAGAATATCCAAATCCTTCGGGTTCACGCCATCCAGTTCCAGCGAGCCGATTACGTGTTGCTCACCTTCTTCGATATTCACAAAGGCGGCCACGGTCTGGGCCTTGCCTTCCCAGTTCTTGCGGACGTCGGTAGTCACTTTAACGTTTAGGAAACCGTTGGATTTGTAAAGGTCGGCAATGGCCTGTGCATCCTGATTGAGCAGGTCTTTGCCGTAGCGCCCGTAGCGATATCGGATAAAGGTTGCGGGCTGGGTGGCCAAGCGTTCGCGAATCACTTGCGTATTGAAAAACTTGTTGCCTTGAATTTCCAAATGAACCAGTTTGTAGCGAATGCCACGCTGCACATTAAACTGGATCAATTGTTCGCCATTGGACTGCTGCTCCATATCGAAATCAACATCAGCATCAAAGTACCCGCCCGATTGCAGATTTTGACGAAGATTGCGCACCCCTTCATTCAACAGATCTCTATCCACTGAGCGTTCTTCAAAAACCGGCACCAGGCGCCGCAACGCACTTTGCGAAAACCCATCGGCGCGCACTTTCACTTTGGGGCCCGCTTCAATGCGAACCAACGGCTTTACAAGGTTGGCTTTTTCATCTGCCTCGATCCGTTCCAAGGACACCCTGGCCATCAGGAATTCTTTCTTGCGGTAGAAGTTTCTGATCCGTTCCAAGCCATTTTGAATGCGGGAATCGGTAGCCGGTTTGTATCCCAGCAGGCTGCCCAAACGGCGCCAATGGGTGGTGGCCAGTAGTTGTTCTGGCGTGCGTTTGGTTTCGCCATTGAAAACAGGTTCGGTCAATTTTCCACGAGTGCCAGGCTTGATTACAAACTTGACGTCCACTTGTTGCAATACCGGGTCGTAGGTTAATTTCGGTTCAATGTTGGAAGATAGAAACCCGTTGCGGCGCAGCACAGCGTCCAAATTCATAATGGACTGCAGAAGATAATCCTGATTAAATTCTTCGCCAGGCTGCAAGCGGGTAGATGAAACCAGTTGTGCGGGATTGGGCGGGTCGGCCACGCCTTCCACGGCAATGCGTCCTGCAAACCAGGTTGGCGTAGTGCGAAATTCAAGGGCAACGGATTCGCCAATGCGTTGGGCATCCACTTCGACGTCCAGAAAACGTCCTGTTTCATAAAGACGTTGAATGGCTGCGGAGACTTCTGATAAGCGCAGGATTCCACCGCGCTCCAGACGAACGACTTTTTCCAGATCGGATCGGGGAAAGGGTTGCGATTCCGGAGTGAACCGGATTGCGGAGATGCGACTTCCTTCGAAGTCCTGAGCCTGCGCCATAAGGCTCATACCGCAAGAAACAAGCATCACCAGCAAAGTGCCGAGACGGGCTGCCACCGTTTGTCATGATACCGCAACCGTAGTGTGGGAGTGTGTCACATTCTTGCGGAAATGGCCCGAGCAGGGGGGCTTGACTTGCATTTAAAACCCAGACATAATTCGCGGATGAGGAGATCTTAATGCGCTTGTTAGCTTTACTCGCTTTTGTGGCGTTACCGCTTTTTTCCCAGTCCAAAGGTTCTATCAACGGGGATGTGACTGACTCCAGTGGTGCCTTGATTCCGAATGCAAAAGTGAAGGTGCGGGCCAGCGCGATCGCCTTGGAGCGCGACACGTTTACAAATGAAAATGGAGCCTTCATTGTGGTTGGGCTGCCCGCTTCTGATTACACTATTGCCGTGGAAGCGCCAGGTTTCAAATCGCTGCTACGCACTGGGTTGCATTTGGACACCGACATGGCCGCCACCGTCAAACTACAACTTGAAGTAGGGCAATTGGCTGAGCGCATAGAAGTAAGTGGCGAAGCTTCTCCGGTGGAAATTTCCAATGGCGAAGTTTCGCGCCAAATCACGCAGAAGCAGTTGCAAAATTACGCGCTTCCCGGCAGAAATCCATACTACATGCTGGGCATCTTGCCTGGAGTCATTTCGCGCTACGGTAACTTCACCACGGACTTCCGCGGGGGCAGTTATTCCATGGGCGGGCTGCAAGTAAATGGTCAAAAGAAAGATACCAATTTCCAGACACTGGATGGAATCAGCAACACCCGCAATCGCGATGGCGTGCAGGTGAACAACATCCTTGGTGTCGATTTCATTGAGGAAGTGAAGGTGCTGGCGACTCACTATGCACCCGAATACGGTCGCTCTACCGGGGCAACCATCAGCTTCATCACCCGGCGCGGTACGCAGGACTTTCATCTTTCCGCTTATGAATTTTTCTTCAGCGATCAGTTCGCCGCGCGCCGCTTCATCATCGGCGATAAGCCCCGTGCACGGTATCACAACTATGGTGGAACCATTGGCGGGCCGATCTATATTCCAAAAGTATGGAACAAGGACAAGAACAAATTGTTCTTCTTCTTTGGCGTTGAAGGACGTTATTCGGCGGCGTCGAACAGCAAAATATCTACACTGCCTTCGGCGCTGGAACGCAGTGGGAATTTCAGTAGCAGTCCGCAGAAGCCCATTGATCCTGATACCGGAGCATTGTTTCCCAACAATCTTATTCCTGCTTCGCGCATCGGCAAAGTGGGCCGGGCATTGCAAAAGATTTATCCCGATCCTAATTACAGCGGACCAGGCGGCAATTTTTTTGCCACCAATGCACAGCCAACTGAAAATAGGGATTTCATCTATCGACTGGATTACAATTTGAAGCCCAACTGGCAAGTGTCTTTCCGAGGTCTACGTGGGCAGCAGGATTTCACTTCGTTCTTCGATAACACGGGCAACAACCTTCCGTTGTTCCAGGTGTATCGCGACCGCAAGGGCAACAATTACGCACTTTCAGTGAATGGGAGTTTTCATTCGTCCCTGGTGAATGAATTCAACTTCGGCGAATCGGATTATCGTGAAGATTTCCGCCTTGCTGGTGGCCACTATGATCGTGCGTTTTATGGGTTTGATTTCCCTGAACTGTTTCCCGGCAATCGTCAGGATCGCATTCCCAACGTGAGTATCAGCGGGTTTCAAGGCATCAGCGGCTCCGGCCAGCCCAGCTACGCACGCACGCCCACCTGGACATTACGGGACAACCTGAGCAAGATTCACGGCAGTCATAATTTTAAGGTTGGTCTGTATTCCGAATGGATGAATATGAACGAATTGAACCAGGCGAATGACAACGGTTCCTTCGGCTTCAGCAACAGTTCATCGAATCCGCGCAACACCACCAGCCCCTGGGGCAATGCGTTGCTTGGTTACTTTGATTCGTATAGCGAATCTGGCGCACCGGCGCAGACCATTTACAAAGGCTTCACTCGTGAAATATATGCCCAGGATACTTGGCGCGTTCGTCGTAACTTGACGGTTGAGTATGGAATTCGTTGGGCATTTATTTCACCCTGGTCATCGTCCTGGAACAATCTGGTGGCGTTTATGCCGCGCTTCTGGGATCCAACCAAAGCCCCACAGGTGGCCGCCAATGGGACGATCATCAACGGAACGGGCGACATCTACAACGGTCTGGTTTTACCCGGCAATGGATTCCCCGATTCAGCAAAGGGTCGCATTGCAGCGGCTACCGACGGCAGTCTCAATGCACTATTTCACAATCTGCCCAACGGCTTTAACCCACTTCGTAAAACCAACTTTGAACCACGTTTAAGCTTTGCATGGGACGTGTTTGGTGATGGCAAAACAGCCATTCGCGGGGGCGGCGGCGTGTTCCATGCGGTTACGGGCATCGCTTACTCTGGATGGTATTTAGGGGCACGAGCGCCACTTGTCCAATCCAGTACCGTGACCAACGGCAATGCCGATAATCCCGGCAGCGGCATTCCCAACACCACCAGAACTCCGATTGATGCCGGGTCACTTCCAGTAGATTACAAGATGCCTGCGGTGTACCAATACAGCTTTGGCATTCAGCGACAGATGCCGTTCAAGACCGCGCTGGACATCAGCTACGTGGGCAATACAGGACGTCATCTTTCCTATCAACGTCCGCTGAACTTCCTGACGCCAGATCAGATTGCGGCGCACCAGGGGGTTGATCTTCGGCCATTCCTGCCGTATCGCGGATTGAATTCGTTGAACCTGGTGGAGCCTTCGGCAACATCCAGTTACAACTCTTTGCAAGTTTCTGTGCGGCGTCGGTTCACTAATTTGACTTACAGCTTGTCTTATACGTTAGGCAAAATTATTGGATACGGCAATGAAGGCATTGCTGGCGGCCCGCAAGATCCACGCTCTGTGCGGCCGGAACGTTCTGAACTGGAAGAGAGCCGCCGCCACAATATTGTGGCTACGGGCACATATGAATTGCCTTGGTTCCGATTGCAGAAAGGTTTGTTTGGAAGGGTTCTGGGAGGCTGGAGCATCAATGGCGTGACTACATGGAACACTGGCCGATTGTATGCACCGGGTTTGACCGCAGCACCACGACAGATTGCATCCCGCCCCGATGTGGTGGGCGAATGGGAAATCCCCAGCGATCAACGGGCACCTTTCCGCTACTTCGATACCAGTGCTTTTGCCCGCCCAAAAGACTTCACTTACGGAAATTCCGGCAGGTGGGTTGTCCGTGGACCGGGTTCGTTTGATGTAAGTGCCTTCGCACTAAAAGATGTGCGCGTGCTGGAGCACTTGAAACTTCAACTGAGGCTGGAGGCCTTCAACGCGCTAAATCACCCATACTATTCCGACGTCGACGCGACGCTGGGCAGTCGTACGTTTGGGCAGGTCAATGGCGTAGCAACGCAGCGGTATATTCAGTTGGGTGCCAAGCTGTTCTGGTAGCTATCAGCTATGCCGCGTTTTGAATTTCGATTGCCAATCGTTTCCCTAACGCGGCAAATGCGGCTTCCATTTGATTGAGCCTGGAATGATGGGAAATGTCCAATAGACGGTCGACTTGGCTAGGGGTGCAGCTTAGTCGGCGGGCCAGGTCAATTTTTCTGACACCTTGGGCCCGGAGCAGAGCATAGAGTTCAAACTTGGCTGCGCTAAGGGCGGGAACCCTAACTAAGCGCATGCCACGCTTCGGCGAACTGGGCCTGGGAATATCGACACCTTTTTCGGTGTAGAAAGTGAGTGATAACTCAAGTGCTTCGGATGCCATGGCCATTGCTTCGGCCAAAGTTTCACCTTGAGTTACGGCTTCCGGGATGTCTGGAAAAGTGACGACAAAGCCACCGGCTACTTTGTCGTGGGTAAATTTAGCTGGGTATTCCATGGTGTTCCTTCACTTCAATCCGAGGGCGCTTTTTATTCCTTTCACCGTTCCTGTTTTCATTTCCTTGTTAGCGTGCATTGGGAGAACCGATTGTTTGCTGCCTAAGTATACTTTCAGGTGGCTTCCCTTCTGTGCGCCGAAGGTACATCCTTGTTTTTCGAGCCATCGCTTCAGTTCGGCACTGGACACGTCAATATTATACACAAGTGCGAAATAGTGACAATTGCAGTGAGTGCAGAACGCGCAGCCCAGCTTGCTAAGGAATGGTTGAGCGGTTAGGGCAACTTACTCAGTGGTGGATGGTGCTATTCTGATAGTAGGTCAAGGCCCAGAAATCCTAACTTAGGCGGCAACGCATTCACTATCATTCAACTGATTGTGGAAGAAGATTGAGGAGCCAAATATGCAGTTCGTTCTCACCGGGTTCACGCCAGATAAAAATTTTCGTGTGTTTGCTTTTGAAGGGATTGAGGCTGACCGAACGCGGACTGAATTTACGGTTCGAACCGACCTATCCTTGATTCTTAGGTACGGCATCGGTTTGCAGGAACTTCCGGTATTGTGCCGGGGACTACTGGAGCGTTGTGTTGAAGGGGACCCCCAGCGTACGCTGACTTTCACCGAAGCAGAGATGAGCATTTATGCTGATCGACGAGCGTCTGACCGCGCTGAAGTGCAAAGAAAGAAGGCTTTACGCAGACCCTCAACCCCTAAACCGACGAACCCAGTGCTGGTGCCAGGGGTAATTTTGTAAGCTGTTCACAGCTTAAATGAAGAGAGATTTTTATGGATAAACGACTAGAAAAACGACATAAACGCAAGGTTGCCCGAGCCAAGGAAGGGGTAGGACCATCAGCCCCTGACGTGAGGACGCCGGAACAGGTTCAAGCAGCGAAAGAAGCAGGCCGTCCTGCTGGCGGTCACGGCACGTTAGGCAATGCATCGAGCTCGGCCCCATCTTACCGGAATGCGCGTCGACCGGCGTCGGGCAGCTCGGCGAAAACTGACGCTTAAACATGCAAAAATTGAGGTCACAGTAGACAATGCTTTCCTCTAAATGTCCCTATTGTAAATCTGTGGATTTTAGAGGGGTCGGCGTTAGGAACACGATGGAGAAGGCCTTTTACTGGCTTTTTAGACCTTACCGATGCTCTTTGTGTGGCCATCACTTTTTCCTGTTCCGCTGGCAAGCTACTGTCGGCGGAACGTCGTAAGTTAGTTCCTTCCGATTCATTTCCCACGAACCCATTCCGAAACTCTGCATGTCCGTTTCGCGAGAAGTATTGCGTAAGAGGATAGAATAAAGAGGCATGATTGCTAAGGTCAGAAAAGCAGTTTTCCCTGCTGCGGGTTTAGGGACACGGTTTTTACCGGCCACCAAGGCGATGCCTAAAGAGATGCTCCCTCTTGTGGATAAGCCTTTGATTCAATACGGAGTGGAAGAGTGTATCCACTCTGGCGTACAGAACATTATCATTGTCACCGGACGTGGGAAATCGGCGATTGAAGATCATTTCGACGTCAGTTTCGAGCTGGAAAATCTTCTTGCCACACGCAACAAAAAAGAGCTGCTGCAACAAGTCCGCGACATTTCGGGGATGATTGACGTGAGTTATGTGCGCCAGAAAGAGGCGCTGGGCTTGGGTCATGCTGTTTTGCGAGCCAAGGAACTGGTGGGCAAGGAACCTTTCGCCGTTATCCTTTCCGACGATGTGATTGATTCCGAAGTGCCCTGTTTGCGCCAGCTAATCGACGTCTATGAATTCTACGGGGCATCGGTAGTGGCATTGATGGAGGTTCCCAAAGAGCTTATTTCAGCCTACGGCGTGGTGGATGCGGAACCGGTGGACCACAACGGAAGTAAGAATCGGCTGTACCGCATTCGGAACATGGTGGAAAAGCCCAAACCGGAAGATGCACCCAGTAACCTGGCAATCATTGGGCGCTATGTACTCACTCCTGAAGTATTTACGTCCATAGAAGCGGTTGAGCCTGGCAAAGGTGGGGAAATACAACTTACTGACGGGCTAAAGCATCTATTGCGTAGCAGGCCTGTGTACGGTTACAAGTTCGAGGGAACCCGTTTCGACGCTGGCGATAAGCTGGGGTTTCTGAAGGCGACTGTGGAGTTTGCATTGAAGCGTCATGATTTAGGGAACGAATTTCGGGAATATTTGCGGCACCTCAAACTATGATCACTGTACCGCTGGAATTGCCGATGCGCGCTAACGAAGCGGCTGCTTTGGCCGAATTGATTCTGCAAATGGGAGAGCGCCAACCGCTATCGCAAGAAGTGCGCAACCGTTTGCTATCGCGCGTTCCCAGCTTAGGTCTGGAAAGTTTACGACCGGCGATGGGGTCACTGGTAAAAGATCCGACGCACGGGTCCACTTACTATTTGGCGGTAGATGCCACCAGCATGGCTGGAGTTTCAAAGCCTTACTTACTGCACATGGCACTTGCCTCTGCGCCTGCCAGCGCGCATTTTCTGAAGCCTACTTTGATCGGCAGAATGCGTCCAGGTGGGGGTCGGGAAATCGTCGTCAATGCCATTCCATTTGGGCCTGAAGATATCGCAACCGTGCGTACTTTTGGTGAACAAGTAGACCCCGGATTTCTACCACGTCCGCAAGGGCACGCCAGTTCCATCTCCGTTTTTGTGGAAGACCCTGGGCGCGACTTGCCCGAAGCATTTTCAGCTTACGATTCGGCCCACAAAGAATTGCGGATGAATCTGGCTGCGCCAATCCGTGTGGAAGATGCACCGGAGTTACTGGAATCCAGTTATGCCGCCGCGTTGTGGGGTGCCATCCGATGCGGTTGGCGCGAAGGCTATACCATTGAAGCCGCCTTTCGAGTAACGGGTAGCGATGATGCATCTATTGAAAAGCTAAAGCAATCTATCCGGCTGGCTGCTGGTTACACTAAGTTTTCTTTGGATGTTACAGACTTAGTAACTGAGGGTAACTCTGACTTATTCAACACGCTATTTGACGGAGTGGAGCGAGCTTGGATACTGGATGAATTCGCCCGGGAGTTTCCTTTGGGAACGGGCGTGGCATTGCGGTTCACGCCGGAAGAAATTCAGTCGTTAGCGGTACGCTTTGCTCAACTATTGAGCACTACAGAAAAGCTGTACGACGAAATTCGACGCGAAAAGACCCGTTCTGCAACTGGCCGGACGTTCGATTTCGAATTGCGGATGCGCTGCACCCCAAGAGAGTTGCTGTTCGTGCTGCATTGGCTAAAAAGCCAAGGTCGCCCAGTGCAGTTTGCAGCACCGTATATAGAGGAAGCGGATGTAGTATCGCAGACAGCAAGCTTTGCTGCTGTAACCCGTTATTTCCAGGCCACGCTGACGGTCACTCCGGGAGACGAGCAAGCTCCGCAAGTGATGGAACAAATAGCCCGAGCCTGTGGTGGGCGAGTGAATTTACGATTGACGAAACCACACGATGCGGCGTATCTGATGGACCTGGCATCGCGACTGCGCTAATTTGCACCATGACTTGAGGTTGCCTCCTGGCTCCTTTTCAGATCTTGAAATCACCCATGATCTGCAGCAGTTTATTATCAGCGTGCATCTGCGGCCCAAATTAATGGCCGCTGATGGACGCCGATGCACGCTGATAACAAGAATCCAGGCCGGGGAGCCACAGGTTATCAGGATGAGGGCGGGGACGCCTATCCCACCTCTCCACCCTTTAAAAGAGGTCACGGCTCCGTAACTGACTGATTCTACGGAGCCGTGACCGCAAGGGAGCGGTGTTTTCAAGGCCTACGGGAAAACTAAGTGACATTGGGCGAGGACGCCGGTCCCACCCCTCACATGCAGCTACCTGAAGTTGCAGCGGGATTCTGCCGATAGCCCCAAATATAACCTATACCCCTCTGCTTGGTCTGATGTGCCGGGCAAAAAGTGTTACAAAATTGCAGAATCGCCATTGCGACGCGCCCCGAAGACCCGCGGCAAAACGAGACGGCAACCAAAAGAAGTCGCAAACGAAAACCATCGTAAATTGCGGCTGGAGTTTTATATGCTAAATTATCTACCTCAAGAAGAGTCCAAGCTGGCCGAATGGGTTGATCGCTTTGTCACTTTGGCTGGTGCTTTTCTAACGCAGTTACCTCTCACAACCGGCGATCTGGAACATCTTAAAGAGCACAATACCAGGCTAAAACAAGGTCAAGTTGCCTTAACGAATGCCATGGATCACCTTTTTAGCGCCAAAGCGGACTTGGAACGCGCCAAGACTGAGCTGGATCGGATGGAGACGGAAATTCGGATGGCATCGGACCGTAAGAACGCGGCGGGCGAAGAAGTGCGTCGTAAAGCATTGAAAATGGACGATCTGGAAGCTCTCAGAGCAGCCGATGCCAGCTTAAGAATTGAACAATCCGCCTTAAATGCCGCCATGGAGCGCTTCTATTTACCGAAAGCGGAATTCGAAAAAGCGAAGATTGATTTTGAGCGGACTGAGACGGAAATCCGGATCGTATTGGACAGCAAAAAGCTAGCCAGCGAGGAGGTTCGTAAGCGAGCCTATGGGCTGGTTGAACCGCTTCGAGCGCTGCCTGAAGGCAATGAACAGTTTTTGCAGATGATCGGAATCCCGCTGGCCGTTGCGGAACAGACCGAACGGGTAGAACGTGTCGAACGAGTTGAGCCGGTGGAGCGTGTAGAACGTCCTGAATCGCGCTTTGGTATGCCTGAAGAATTTGAGTGCACTCCCCATGCGGAAGGGATCAATTTGCTGAAATGGAAAGCCAACAGTCCTGCTGGCACGCTGTACAACCTGCATTACGCCATTGGCGGATGGCATCGGGGTAGCCCGACGGCCCCATCGCAGTGGAGTTCCACTCCCATTGTTGTGCCTGAAAATTCTGAGTTTCGCAATGGCGATTACATTCAATTCCCGCACAATTCACGACAGGGTCGGCGGACAAACATCGCCTATCAGGTGACGGCCAGCCATGACAAGAAGGTTAGCGCTCCAACATCACAAATCGTCGTAGAGTGTAAGTAAATTTCCCCCGACAACTTCTAAAAATGTGGTAATTTTTTCAGCCCGGTAAGGAAACTTTTCCAACTGGGCTGCCCGATCCGGTAAAAAGCGCCAATAATCAGCGGTTTC
>JAYWBH010000527.1:0-12670 GCA_043781815.1 Bryobacterales bacterium
CGCTTCAATCAAAGTGTCGTGAAATTGTTGAACAACGTGGAAATGCTTGGGCCCACAGTGCGCACTTCCGGTGAAGAAACATTCGATATGGTAGTTCCCGCAATGAAGGTGAATGATTTCCATTTCACCGAAGTAACCAAGTTCTGAAATTCGGGGACGTGACACCCATTCACTTAATTCAATTAAGTGAATGGTGGTCACGTCCCCGAATTAAATGCCGAATTAAATGACACTTTAAATACCTCGGAGCTTCCCCCCGCGATTCGATAAGATAAAAGCCTCATCTTATGGCTTCAGAACTTTCACGGCGCGGATTCCTGGCTGGCAGTGGCACGGCTGCTGCAACTACTTTTGGCTTCAATTTGGAAGCGGCCACTGCGGTTGCTAAAGAACTCAAAATTGCTCGTACCACGCAGACCCATAGCATCTGCCCGTATTGCGCTGTGGGTTGCTCTGTTGTTATCCACACCCTTGGCGACAAGGCCCAAAATGTGAAGCCTGCGGTGGTGCACATTGAGGGCGATCCCGAAAGTCCAATTAACCGTGGGACCCTCTGTTCAAAAGGCGCGTCGCTCAAAGAATTCGTCAATAGCGATACCAGACTGACCAGACCTTTATACCGAGCCCCAGGTGCTTCTGAATGGCAGACCATTTCCTGGGAAGACGCATTTACGAAGATGGCCCGTCGCATCAAAGATTCTCGCGATGCCGGGTTCGAAGAAAAAGATGGTCAGGGTCGTGTGGTGAATCGCTTAACCAACACTGCCATGATCGGCGGCTGCACTGACACCAACGAAGTGAATTACCTGTTGGGAAAATTTCGTTTCGGCATGGGCATCATCGGTTACGAAAACCAGGCCAGGCTTTGACATGGACCCACGGTGGCCAGTCTGGCTGCCACATTCGGTCGCGGTGCAATGACCAACGGTTGGACTGACGTTGCCAATGCCGATGTTGTTCTTGTCATGGGTGGCAATCCCGCAGAGAATCATCCGGTGGGTTTCCGTTTTGTGATGGAAGCCAAGCGTAAGCGCAAAGCCAAAATTGTCTGTGTTGATCCGCGATTCACTCGCACCGCAGCCGTCTCCGATTGCTATGTGCCTATTCGTTCCGGCACGGACATCGCATTCCTTGGCGGCATCATTCACTATTCCCTCAGCAAGGGACTTTACCAGGCCAATTATGTCCGTCAACACACCAACGCCAGCTTCCTGATCAACGAAGGTTTCGGATTCGACAACGGCCATTTCAGTGGTTGGGATGAAGCGAAGAAGTCTTACGATAAATCCACGTGGCAGTATGAACTGGACGCCAACGGTCATGCCAAAGTGGACCCCACGCTGGAACATCCACGATCTGTGTTTCAGTTGATGAAGAAGCACTATTCCCGTTATACGCCTGAAAAAGTGGCTGAAATCTGCGGCTGCACTGCGGAAGAGTTTACGAAAGCTGCGGCCATTATCTGTACCGCTGCCGCCGAAGATAAATCAGGAACGGTGCTTTATGCTTTGGGCTGGACACAACATAGTTTTGCCGTCCAACTGATCCACACCGCTGCCATGGTGCAATTGCTGATGGGCAACATCGGCATGCCCGGCGGTGGAGTCAACGCCCAACGCGGTCACGCCAACATTCAAGGCGCAACGGACATGGGTACCTGGAATACTCTTCCTGGATATTTGAAAATTCCCCGGGCCAACATGGCGTCGCTGGATGACTACCTGAAAGCCAACACGCCGAAAGCGTTGCGTCCGAATTCATTGAACTATTGGGGCAACACTCCCAAGTTCATGACCAGCTTGTTGAAGGGTTACTATGGCGACAATGCCACCAAGGAAAACGGTTTTGGTTACCAGTGGATTCCCAAGGCTGGTGAGACTGAAAATTACGGCTGGGGTTACATGTTTGAACGAATGTTGGAAGGGAAAATCGACGGCCTGATTTCCTTCGGCATGAATCCTGTGGCCAATGGTCCCAACACTACAAAGATGCTGGCGGCCCTGTCCAAGTTGAAGTGGATGATTGTTGCCGAAAACTTTGAAACGGAAACTTCTGCATTTTGGAACGCTAAAAAGCTGGCTGAAAAATATTATCCTGCCACGGGTGATCCTTCTACCATTGCAACTGAAGTGTTCCTGTTGCCTGCCTCCTGCTTTGCGGAAAAAGATGGCACGTTCGTCAATTCCTCCCGCTGGTTACAGTGGAAAGATGCGGCCCTTGATCCACCCGGTGATGCCAAACGCGATCAGGAAATCATCGGCCAGTTGTTCACCCGCGTTCGCAAGCTCTACGAAAAGGAAGGCGGTAAAGCGGCTGAGCCATTGATGAACATGCAGTGGAATTACGCCACGCCATTGTCCCCTTCGCTCATCGAAGTGGCCCGCGAAGTGAACGGTCGTGATCTCACCACAGGCAAGCAGTTGAACGGCTTCGGCGAATTAAAGGAGGATGGCACCACGCTGTGTGGCAACTGGATTTATTCCGGATCGTGGACTGAAGCCGGCAACAACATGGCCCGTCGCGGTCAGGATGATCCTACAGGACTGGGGCTTTATCCCAACTATAGTTGGAGCTGGCCCGCCAATCGTCGCATTCTCTACAACCGAGCTTCGTCCGATGCGGATGGAAAGCCGTGGGATGAAACACGTGCTCCGCTACGTTACCAAAACGCGCGCTGGGTGGGGGATACGCCCGATTATAAAGCCGATGCCAAGCCCGATGCATATGGTTCGTTCATCATGCTGCCTGAAGGCGTGGCCAAGTTTTTCGCTGCAGATCTTGTGGAAGGGCCTTTCCCGGAACATTATGAACCAGTGGAATCTCCAGTAGAAAATGCTTTACACTCCAGCGTGAACGCCAACCCCATGGCTAAAATCTTTCATGCTCCCATGGATAAATTGGGCACGTCGAAAGACTTCCCCTACGTTGGCATCACCTATCGTTTAACTGAGCACTTCCATTACTGGACGAAAAACACAAAGGGCAGTTCCGAACTGCAAACTAACTTCTTCGTAGAAATTCCAGATGGCTTGGCCAAGGAAAAAAGTATCAAAAATGGCGATCCCGTGCGTCTTTCCACTGCCCGCGGCCATGTCGATGGACCTGCCCTTGTCACTAAGCGATTCCGTGGTTTGCAAGTCGGCGGCAAGACTGTTTACCAAGTGGGCGTTCCCATCCATTGGGGTTTCGTAGGACGTGTGAAGGGTCCACTGATTAATAATCTGACAGCCTCTGTGTACGATCCAAATTCCGGCACACCGGAATACAAGGGTTTTCTGGTTAATCTGGAGAAAATCTAGCATGCAGACAGTTGCCAAATTAATCGACACATCACTCTGCATCGGTTGCAAGGCGTGTGAAGTGGCTTGCCAGGAATGGAACGATCAGGAATTTACGCTTGGTACGTTCGGCGGCACTTACCAGACCAAGCCTGAGCTGGAACATAATTTTTGGAACCTCATCAAGTTCAATGAATATGAGACCGATGGCCAACTTTCCTGGCTCATGATGAAGTATCAGTGCATGCACTGCCAGGACGCTGGATGCATGAAAGCCTGTCCCGCGCCAGGAGCCATTGTGCGACTGGACAACGGCACGGTGGATTTCAATCACGATAATTGTATTGGTTGCGGCTACTGCATTACCGGTTGCCCGTTCGATGTTCCGCGCCTCAGTCCGACAACGAAAAAGGTTTATAAGTGCACGCTCTGTTCTGACCGAACGGCGGTTGGCCTGGAACCGGCTTGCATCAAAACCTGCCCAACCAACTGCCTTACTTTTGGGACGCGCACTGACCTGTTACGCAAAGCCGAAGATCGTGCCGTAGAACTGCAAGCAGACGGTTCCACACATGCTGGCGTCTACAATCCGCAAGGCGTCGGCGGCACCAATGTGATCTATGTTTTGAAGGATGCCTCCAATCCGGAATCCTATGGACTCCCCAAAGATCCTACAATTCCCTGGACCGTTTCACTGTGGAAAGGTCCAGTGAAATTACTGGGCTCGGTAATTTTCTTAGGCGGCATACTAGGAACATTTTTCCATTACATCCGCTTCGGCCCCAAGCTTGAGGAGGAACATCCCGATGATTGACCGTTTCAATATCAAAGAACGTTTCATCCATTGGATGGTAGCGATTTGCTTCATTTACGCAGCATTATCGGGCTTGGCCATGTGGTCGCGACATTTGTTCTGGATCGCAACCGTGTTGGGTGGCGGGGAAACCGTGCGCGCACTTCATCCCTGGGGCGGAACTGTTTTTGCCTTGGCCCTTGGCTTCATGTTCCGCAACTGGGCGTCGCAAATGAAGTTGGATTCCGACGACAAAGTGTGGCTGAAAATGTCCCACCGTTATGCGATGAATGATGAGGCTGGTGTGCCGCCATCAGGCAAATATAATGCCGGTCAGAAAATGTTGTTCTGGATGCAGTCCGCATTCACACTGCTGTTATTTCTAAGCGGAATGATTTTATGGTTCCCGGAAATTATGCCACGAACGCTGCGTTTAGGCGCGGTGCTGTTGCATCCTTTGGCGGCCATTGGCTCCATTGGCGGTATCATTCTACATATCTATATGAGCGCCTTCGCCGTGCCCGGATCCTTGCGGGCGATGACCCGTGGATTCGTCACACCAGGCTGGGCCAAAGCTCACCATCGAAAATGGTTTCAACAGACAACGAAAATAGAAGACGAACGCGCGCGATAGCGTTGGCCGACCGCTACCCGGCATCGCGGCAAATTCTGCAATTCTATGCTGCGCTTATCGGGTTCGATTCCGATTGGCCAACTCTCCGCGCCCGCTTACTTGAAATTGCGCCAGAACCAATGCAGCGTGCGGCAGCACTTCAACAGCAGCCAGAAGGTATTTTTCTTCGAATTCTTTCCCGCCACAATCCCACAAAAATTCCACCTCAGCAAAACAATGAATGCCCCAACTGCAGTAACCTTCCGCAATGTGCAGTGCTGCGGGAGGAAGGGCAAGGTCATTCGCTATTTCTGGTTTGCTCTGTATGCACCCACGAATGGAATTTCCCTCGCAGCGAGTGTCCTGCTTGTCTTATGACCGATGAAAAACGACTTGGATTTTACACTGCCGAACAGTTCCCCCACGTGCAAACGTTGCTTTGCGAAACTTGTCGTTCCTACTTGCACATCATCCATTGCGGCTTAGATCCGCAGGCTATTCCCGATGTAGATGAACTGGCTTGCACTCCTTTAGATATTTGGGCCTTGGAGCAGGGTTATACAAAACTGGTTCCCAATTTGGCCGGTTTATAGAAAATCATATTAGGCGACCATATGCGGTCAAGTGGCCATATATGGCCACTTTTCCACCTGCCAACCCCCGCTTCCAATGCCCTAGCGCCAACCAGAGATCGCGTCATTTGTTCGCTTGATTCGCATCGAAATGATACAGAGAGAATTGGTCGGTCCCGTGCTCTTAATTGTAGAATGCTTTGTTGATGGAGACTGAGAAATACCAAAAAAAACTATTCCCGATAATGGCATTAGCACCGCAGATCCTGTTACAGAAGTCTTAAGCGAAGCAGCACTCCTTAAGACCGGAGCGTTGCAAAACGCCATCTTCAACAGCGCTAATTTTTCCTGCATTGCCACAGACGAAAAGGGCGTCATTCAATTATTTAACGTCGGTGCTGAACGCATGCTGGGCTACACTGTGGTCGAAGTGGTGGATAAAATCACCCCCGCCGACATTTCTGATCCACAGGAAGTAATCGCCCGAGCCAAGGCGTTAAGTATTGAATTGGCAACCCCCATTACGCCAGGTTTTGAGGCGCTGGTTTTCAAAGCGTCGCGTGGCATTGAAGATATTTATGAGCTGACCTACATCCGTAAAGATGGCAGCCGCTTTCCAGCGTTTGTGTCGGTCACTGCGTTGCGGGACGATCTTGACGGAATCATCGGCTATCTATTAATCGGCACCGATAATACGGCACGTAAGCAGGCGGAAGAAGCGCTTCTGAAAGCAGGTGCGCTGCAGAACGCAATTTTCAACAGTGCCAATTTTTCAAGTATCGCCACCGACGCAAAGGGTGTGATTCAGATTTTTAACGTCGGTGCCGAACGCATGTTGGGTTACACCGCCCTTGAGGTTGTAGATAAAATCACCCCTGCCGATATTTCCGATCCGCAGGAAGTGATCGCCCGGGCCAAAGCATTAAGTTTGGAACTGGCAACAGCCATCACCCCTGGCTTCGAAGCGCTGGTTTTCAAAGCATCGCGCGGCATTGAGGATATTTACGAACTCACCTACATCCGTAAAGATGGCAGTCGATTTCCGGCAGTCGTTTCAGTGACTGCGTTGCGGGACGATCTTGACGGAATCATCGGCTACCTGCTTATCGGCACCGATAATACTGCGCGCAAGCAGGTGGAAGCGGAGCAGCAACAACTGGATCAGCGCCTTCGCGATCAGCAGTTCTACACTCGCTCCCTCATTGAATCCAATATTGACGCGTTGATGACCACTGATCCGCGTGGCATCATCACTGACGTAAACAAGCAGATGGAATCGCTCACCGGTTGCACGCGCGATGAACTAATCGGCGCACCTATCAAGAATTACTTCACCAATCCTGAACGAGCTGAAGGGGGCATTAAGAGAGTGTTGGGTGAAGGCAAGGTGACTGACTATGAGCTAACGGCTCGTGCCAGAGATGGCAAGGAAACGGTAGTCTCGTGGAACGCCACCACCTTTCACGACCGCGACCGCAAGCTTCAGGGAGTGCTTGCCGTGGCCCGAGACGTTACCGATCGTAAACGGTTTGAACACACGCTTCAGGAAAACAATGTCGAATTGGAAAGAGCCAGTGCCGCAGCGGGCAAGGCGAACCTGGCCAAATCCGATTTCCTTTCCAGCATGAGCCATGAGTTGCGTTCACCGCTGAATGCCATTCTTGGATTCGCCCAGCTCATCAATTCCGATACTCCATCACCAACTCCTTCTCAAGCTGCCAGCATTGAACAGATTCTGAAAGCGGGTTGGTATCTACTGGCATTGATCAATGAGATTTTGGATTTGGCGCAGATCGAATCAGGCAGGTTGGCGCTGTCATTAGAGCCCACGGCGCTTTCCGAAGTCATGCTGGAATGCCAGGCTATGATTGAGCCGCAGGCCCAGAAACGTGGCATCAGAATGACTTTTCCAAAGTCAAACAAGCCTTTCTTTGTGCATGCGGATCGGACTCGGCTGAAACAGATTCTTATCAATTTGCTTTCCAACGCCATCAAGTACAACCAATCGAATGGAACGGTAATCGTGGACTGCGGACTGCTTGCAGCGCATGGAGACACACCGGAACGCGTTCACATCAGCGTCCGGGATATTGGGGAAGGTTTGCTTCCAGATAAACTGCTTCAGCTATTTCAGCCTTTCAACCGGCTGGGTCAACAGCGCAGTATGGAGGAAGGCACTGGCATAGGCCTGGTGATGAGCAAGCGCCTGGTGGAACTGATGGGCGGTGTCATTGGCGTGGACAGTAAGGTTGGTTTTGGAAGCGTGTTCTGGTTCGACCTCAACTCAACAGCAGCTCCCGTACGCGCAGTAACCCTGGCTCAGCCTACGATAATTGCACATACTCAAATTCATCACACGGCCCCTTTGAGCACGCTTCTTTATGTTGAGGATAACCCGGCCAATCTGAAGCTGGTGGAACAGCTCATTGCGCGCCGTACCGACATTCGCCTGATAACAGCCATTGATGGAAATCTGGGGATTCAACTGGCCCGCTCTGAGCATCCAGACGTAATTCTGATGGACATCAATTTGCCCGGCATCAGCGGCATTGAGGCGCTGAAAATCCTCCGCGATGACCCGGCAACCGCGCAAATTCCCGTGGTTGCGCTCAGTGCAAATGCCATGCCCCGCGACATTGAAAAGGGCCTGGAAGCTGGATTTTTCCGCTATCTGACCAAACCGATTAAGCTGACTAAGCTGATGGACACGCTGGAATTGGCAATGGCACTTCATAGTGTTGAGGTTCATGAAAAAGAAGAGTTGTCACAAGTGAGTCCGGACGAACTATCTTGATAAATGCAACTGATATTCTGAACGCCAAAATCCTGGTGGTTGACGATAAGGAAGCCAATATCCTGCTCATTGAGGGGATGCTGCGCATCGCCGGCTATAACGCAGTCACTTCCACCACGGATCCAAACGAAGTCTGCGCCTTGCACCGTGAACATCGTTACGGGCTGATCCTGCTTGATCTGCAAATGCCCGGCTTGGATGGATTTCAGGTGATGGAAGGCCTGAAAGAAATTGAAGCAGGCGGTTATCTGCCGGTTCTGGTAATCACCGCCCAGCCCCAACACAAGCTGCGTGCACTGGAAGCGGGTGCCAAAGATTTTGTCAGCAAACCATTTGATTTATCAGAACTGCGCGCCCGTGTCCACAATATTTTGGAAGTGCGCTTGCTTCATTTGGAATCCCGGAACCATGGCAAAGTGCTAGAAGAGACAGTGCGCGAACTGGAAGCAAGCCGTGAATTGGTTCGTACTAAAACCCTGGAAGAACGCAAGAAGAGCGAGCAGGAATTAGCCTTGGCCCAGGATACACAAAAGAGTCTCCTTCCCCATTCCGTTCCCAAGTTTGAAAAGTTCAGCATCCATGCGTTCAACAAACCCACAAGTTACGTGGGAGGGAATTTCTACGATTTTCTGCAAATGAATTCCAGAGAATGGATGGGCGTACTGGCCGACGTTTCCGGCAAAGGCGTACCAGCGGCCTTGTTCAGTTCCCTGGTGCTGGGTGCTCTTAGTATGGAGTTTCGCTCCAGAACGCAACCGCATGAAGCCTTGAACCGCATCAATCAACTTCTTTGTGAAAAGTCTCTGCCATCCCAATTTGTCACCCTCTTTCTCTTTTTTCTAAACGCGGAAGGCATAGGACAATTCATCAGCGCCGGACACACTCCTACTTATCTTTTCCGTGCAGCCACCGGCACCATTGAAGAATTAGTTTCCGATTCTTACATGCTGGGCATGTTCGATTTTGCGGCCTACAGATCTCGTAAATTCCATTTGGTCAAGGGCGATATTTTAGTGGTTTATTCCGATGGACTTACGAAAGCTGAAAATCCAAAGAAAGAAATGTTTGGGCAGGATCGTCTGCTGGAATTGGTTAAACAAGATGCCCCTTCAGGAGGCCAGGCCATTCACCAGGGGTTCTTGAAAGCCATTGAAGATTTCACGCAAGGTATGCCGCAAACGGATGACATCACCTTCGTGATTGTTGAAAAAGTCCAATAAAACACCTAGTTCAGCACTAGCTTTCCTGATCCTGCTGGACCGTCGTAAGTCAGCTCAATACTCTTCAGTGCCTTTAGCTTTCCCGCATAAGGGAAGTAAAGATAGCCCGCCACCGGATGGTCAATCGCTGCCCCCTGCAACGCTAAATCGGGAACAATTTCTTCTGGCTTCGGAGCGATTTCCGGTTTCCCCTCGGCGGTATTGTCAGGCTCCGTGGGCACACGCGGACGAGACTTAGGCGACCCATTGGGATCGCCAGGAAATCGCGGTTGCCGTTGTGGTCCGCCCATCACAACCTCCCTATCGCCATCCCCCACACCAATCACAACAGCAGGCAATTGGCTCCATCCTGAATTCCGAATACTGGTCACAACCAAGCCCGCGTCATGAGCCAAAATCGCTTGTTTTTTTCCGTTTAATCGAAGTGTGAAATCCGTCAAGCGGATGGGCAATCCCTTTTCTAACATTGGGAAAAAGGCAATTTCAATCACCAGGTATTCCGACGTGAACAACGGCGTAGCGCCTGATGGAATGGTGTGGGCGTGATATTCCGCACCAATGCTGGCTTTTTTCAAATCCAAGTGAAAAGAATATTCTTCAGGCTTTGCCTTGGGCACCAACACTTCAGCACCATGTACTGTGGAAAGCAAAACAAGCAACGCGGCCCATCTCATGTTCCGAGTATAATCCCACTCATGGGTCGTCTCTTTTGTATTCTTCTCTGCTCCTTTTTGTGGATCGGCGCAGCACCGGTGAAAAAGCGTCCGCGAACTGTTGTCGCTCCCCCAACCTTGGCCAACAGGCTGCAACTCACGTTGAATTCCAATGAAGCATCGCGATCAGCGCATTGGGGCGTCTATGCCGTTGAACTGGCCACTGGCAAGACTTTGCTGGCCCACAATGCCACGCGATTATTTGTTCCCGCATCGAACACAAAATTGTTTTCGACAGCATTGGCTTTCGACCGCCTGGGGCCCGCCTATCGTTTCCAAACCAAAATAGTATCGGACATGCTGCCCGATAAAGATGGCCGAATTATTGGCGATCTACGCTTGATTGGCGGCGGCGATCCCACCATGTCTGGACGATCCTATCCTTACCAGGCGGTCTCTAAAAATCCCATCAAGTCCACGCCTAATTCTCCCTATGGCCCATTGGAAGAACTGGCTGCTCAATTGATCCAAAAAGGTGTTCGAGAAATTAAGGGCGATATAGTTGGTGACGATTCACGATACCCTTGGGACCCTTTTCCCGACGGCTGGGCCGTGGACGATCCACTGTATGAGTACGGAACCCCCGTCTCAGCGTTAATTTGGAACGACAATGCTTTCCGCTTGTCACTGGAAGCGGCAAATGAAATTGGGGCAGCGCCACTGCTAACACTGTTTCCCAACGTTGCCTATTTTAATGTGCAGAACCTGGTGACTACCGAAGAAGGGCGTGACAGCAAGATTAATCTACGACGCGTTTCATTAGCCAATGAATTGGTGGTTACGGGCCAACAGGGGAATCGCGCCAAAGTATTTACAGAACTCTTGGGCGTAGATGACCCTGCTCTGTTTGCGGCATCTGCTCTACGAGAAAGTTTGGAAAAGCTTGGGGTCAAGATCAGTGGCAATGTAAGAGCCATGCATCGTATGGCAGGCGAATCGCGCCAAACCGGTGGGCAAATTCTGGCCGAACGGATTTCCCCGGTGCTCAGTGAAGTGGCCACGGTAGTCAACAAGGTCAGCCAAAATCTGCATGCCGAAATTCTGTTGAGGGAGGTCGCTTTTTTGAAGCGAGGGGAAGGCACCCGTCAACTAGGACAATTGGAAATGACAGATTTTCTGGCTCAAGTCGGCGCAGCTAAAAACGGCTTCCATTTCGAAGATGGCTCTGGCCTATCGCGATTAACACTTCTCACTCCAGAGACTGCCGTTAAACTTTTAACCTACATGCATCAATCGAAGAACGGCGAAGCATACGCCCGCACTCTGCCCATTGGAGGCGAAGATGGGACGCTGGATACCCGATTTAGCGGGGTAGCATCGGCCGCCAGAGTGCATGCCAAGACCGGCTCATTGTCGCACGTCAGCGCCTTAAGTGGCTATGCCGATTCGCCAAAACATGGTCGAATTGCTTTTTCCATCCTGGTGAATAATTTCAACTCACCCACCGCAGAGATCCGCACGGTTATTGATAAGATAGTGTTGGCGCTTGCGGAGTGAATTTATGCCTATCTACGAATACAAATGCGAAGGTTGTGGAAACGAGTTTGAAAAGCTGATTCGGCGCACTGCCGATGAAAGCACGCTGGCTTGTCCAGGTTGCGGAGATCGCCATTTAGAACAGAAATGGTCTACCTTTTCGGCCAAGGCTGAAGGCGGTGGCCGTGCCCAGGAAATGGGTGGGGGCTGCCCTGCAGGCATGTGCCAGACTCCCGGAATGTGCGGACGGAATTAATCATGAACTGGAAAGTAAACTTCGCCTTACTCTTCAGCGCACTCAAGCTAGCCGCACAGGATCCCAGTTGCCCCGCCTATCCTTCCGCATTGCGGTCGGAACTGCAACAAAGTCTGGAACTGGACAGAGCCTTCAATTCCTATTCGCGTTCCATCCGCCCCTTGAATTTGAAGGCCAAAGCCGACAACTCACAGCTAGCCCAATCCGCCAATTTTATTGATCAAATCATTCAACAAAAGATGTCCACTGATCGAGTGACTCCGGCACCGGCCACAACCGATTCCGAGATCATGCGTCGGCTGCATTTGGATCTTACCGGACGCATCCCATATCCTGACCGCGCTGCTGGATTCATAAATGATCCTGACCCCGCTAAGCGGGCCAAGCTCATCGATGAGTTGCTGGAAACTCCCGCCTATGCCGATCAGATGACGCAGTTCCTCACCAATCGATTTAAAGTCACTCGGGCTCACGAAAGCATCTCCACCCCCGGTCGCGATGTCTTCTACAATTTCGTTCATCAGATGTTCGTTGACGATAAACCTTACGACGAGTTTGCGCGGCAGTTGATCGCCGCTGCAGGCGAAGTGGATTCCGTACCAGGCACGCAATTCTTTGCCCGCTGGATGGACCTTAATGGACCAATTCAAGATTCCTGGGATGACCTTACAGAAAAAATCACAACAGGCTTTTTAGGCTACAAGACCGAATGCGTATCCTGTCATAACGGACGGGCTCATCTTGAAAAAATCAACTTATACCTAAGTACAAAAACGCGCAAAGAATTCTGGCGCATGTCTTCCTTTTTTTCGCGCATGCAATATGTCCGCTTCAGTGACGACCCAATTGGCTTCCGTCCGCGCATTGTGGTGGTGGACCGTAGCTATGGAAGTTATTCCGGTTCCGTTTCGCCAACCAATCCCGGCTGCCGTCCGCCCCGCTTGGATGCAGTGGT
>JAYWBH010000528.1:0-4267 GCA_043781815.1 Bryobacterales bacterium
GGCGTCCAGGTTGTTCTTGGGATCAATGACGCGACCACCCTTCAATAGCAAGTCGTATTGTTGGGCGGACGCGGTGAATGTAAAAAACAAGAAGGCTGCCGAAGCAGCCCTCCATTGGTTTGTTGCCATGTTGTTTTAGAATACGAAGCGCAGGCCGAACTGAACAATGCGCATGGGTTGAACCAGCGAGGCGATTTGGCCCGGACCAAAATTATCCTTGGTCCCGGTGTTCTGAACTGGATCAGTTCCACCGGGTACTGAAGGCAAGTAGGCTGGCCCCGTTCGCAAACTGCGATTGGGAATGTTGAAATTTGGGTGGTTGGCAAAATTAAACATTTCCGCACGGAACTGGACGTTTAATGTTTCGCGCATGCGGATATTCTTGATTAAAGAAAAATCCAAGTTTTTCATGCCTGGGCCATCCAGAATGCCAACACCGGAACTGCCGTAATGGCAACGCTCGGGGAACTTGGAATCAGCGCAGGATAGAACGCGGAAGGCTGAAGTATCGAACCACGTTTGAATCGATTGGTTACTGATGGTGCCAGTGGCCAAACGGTCAGGACGGGCCTGCGAAGTAGAGGTATTCAGAGTGTTGCCTTGCGAGACAGTGAAAGGGAACCCGGTGCGCAAAGTAACGATTCCGTTCATCTGCCAGCCTCCAAAAATGTACTTACCAGCATTGTTCTTCATGCCTAGCAGCGTGGGGATTTCATAAAGGAAATTTGCAACCGCGTTGTGACGTACATCGAACGGGTAGCGCCCTTTTTCAGCGGCGCGATTATGGGGGTTTTGCATCACGTTGGATGTGCCACCAAAGGATTCATTGCGCCCATACCCTTCACCCAGTGCCTGACTGAAAGTGTAGGCCAACCCAAACTGCAATCCGTGAGACATTCGCTTTTCGTAGTTCACATGCAGGCCGTTGTACCAGGAATTGTTTCCGTTAGTCAGGAATCGAATCGTATTGATGGGGCGCAATGGGCCACCGGGTCCATCCACGACGAACTGGATAGGACGGCGGCTCTGAATGGAAGAAGTAGGTGTATCAATGGCCGGATCGGGGTTGTTAATTTCCCAACGTCCATCAATGTTGCTGCCTTTGCTGCCAACATAGCCCACCGTCAGCACGCCGCGTCCTGGTAGTTGATGCTGAGCATCAAAGCTCCATTGAACAATGTACGGCTGAAGATTGGTTGGGTCAAGCGTGTTGGCACTGATCGCACTTAAGTTATTCACCACACCGAAGGGCTGAGCAAAAGTGAGCACCGTTGGGCTGATAATTTTCCCCGAGCCGTCAGCACTGTTATTGAAATTGCTGGAGCCGGACAGTGGTGCATTCAAATTCAGAATGCTGTAGTTATTTAACTGGTGAACGTTATAGTAAATTCCAAATCCGGTACGGATAACCGTCTTTTCTGATGCACGATAGGCGATACCGATCCTTGGCATGAAGTTGGTTTTTTGCGGATCGTAGAAGTTGTACTGGTTGCGGATGGTCGGCACAAAAGTGGGGTACCCATTGACCTTGTCCTTGAAGCTAAGGGCGCGCCAAAGCCCACGAATATCTTTGGCCATGGAATTATATTCATAGCGCAGACCAAGATTGACGGTCAGCCGGCGATTCACCTTCCAGTCATCCTGCGCATAAACCGCATAGCGACTTTGGCGAACATCGGTAAGGGGCAGTCCTTCTGGCGAATTCGCTGCCGTGGGATATCCTAGCAGGAACGCCGCCAATCCATTCCGGGCGATAGTATCAATAAACTGCAAATCGCCGCGAGCAGTGTTGGCAGCGCCGCGGAACAAGCTAACCCAGCGGTAGTCAACACCAAACTTCATGTTGTGCGCACCTTTGTTGAAAGTAACGTTGTCGTTAATCTGGTGCACATTGTTGAAGTCGAAACCATTGCCACCGTCGCGGTCACCAATGCTGGCAAAGCCGTTGATGTTGAATGTGGGCAGGCCCGCTTCCCGCGTGGTGAACTTGCGGTTCGCGTCGGTAAGAACTCGGAAGCCGGTGAGGCCGATGGTATCCAGATCGAAACCGCTGTTGGAGCGCGGGTTTAAAGTATTATCTACGGAACGGTTGTAGCCGTAGCGTAATTCGTTGATTAACGAAGGGGAGAAAATATGCAACCACTGGGTGGCCACATTCTGATTTCTGCCAGCGACAAAGAATTGGAATAACGGATTGTCGCCAGGAGTGGTGACGAAGGTAATGTCATTGAAAGCGTAGCGTCCAAAAATCTTATCTTTGGCGGAAAAGTTATGATCGCCGCGGACAAACACCTGATCTTCATCCTGCTTAATGCCGCCTTCGCCAAAGAAATTGCTGCCATTGATGGGATCGGGCTTGGCTACTTGGGCTGTAGGATAGAACGGGAACAGCGCCTTGGCTGTGGCGTTGATGCGGGATGGCGGAATAATGTTGCCAGGGAATGGAGTGCCAGTCAGCGGATCGTTGATAGCAATATTTTGAGTGAGGATCGGTCGATTGAGAAAAGCACTCAGGTCACCATTCTTCATCGCTTCGGTTGGCACGTTGGCACTGCCCACCAGGCCGGGCTGACGTTTAGCACGATGTTCATAGTTAACCATGAAAAAGGTCTTGTCCTTGCCGTTGTAAAGTTTGGGGATCAATACTGGACCGCTCCAAACACCGCCGAACTGATTCTGGCGCAACTTATCTTTGGTCTTGCGAGCTGCTCCAGGGACATTAAAATAGTTTTGAAAATACGCTTCCGCATCGAACTTATCGTTGCGCAGGAATTCAAACAAAGAACCGTGCATGGCGTTGGAACCACTCTTGGTAACAATGATTACTTGGGCGCCGGAGTTGGTTCCATATTCGGCGGAGTAGGATCCGGAGAGAACCTTGAATTCTTCAATGGCTTCGGTGGAAGGAGCAAAGGGGATGGTGTTGACGCGCGGCTCCGTGGCCACCACGCCGTCCAGAGTTCCGTGCATGTTGGTGTCGCGCTGGCCGTTGGCTGAGATGGAAATTGCCTGGCCAGGGATAGGCACACCGCCGCCGCCGCCAGTCAATCCGTCAAACCCCATGCGACCGCCGAACTGGACACCGGGCTGCATCACAGCGAGCCCTGCTAAGTTACGACCGTTGAGGGGAAGTTCCACCACGCGGCGTTGTTCGACCACCGAACCAAGCGACGCTTCGTCGGTCTTCAATTGCGCCACTTCAGCGGTGATGGTAACTATCTCCGTTTGAGCACCAATTTCCAGGCGGAAATCGACACGCGCCTTTTGGTTGATCTGAAGTTCAATGCCTTTCTGTGTCTCAGTCTTAAAACCTTTCATTTCAACAGTGACGCTATACATACCAACGTCGAGCAAGGGAAAGCCGTAATCGCCAGTGGCCGTAGTGGTGTCCTGACGGCGGATGCCGGTGTTGATGTTCGTTGCGACTACCTTGGCCCCAGGGACTGTTGCACCGGAAGAATCGGTTACTGATCCCAGAATGGTGGTGGATGTAGTTTGAGCAAAGGTGGAAAGAGCTGTGAGAAACAGCAAAGTTGCTGATAGTAAGGTACGTTGCAAAGAAGCCTCCTGAAATTTTACTTAATGAAGTAATCCTAACGGTGTTGTCGATCGATGTCAATCCAGTTAACGTTTTCGGAATTTGTTTATGCACGCTTTTGGGCAATGTTTTGAAGCCCGGCGCGCAGCTCTGGAAAATTATTTAAAAGTTGGGAAACATCCCCTTTCGTGATGGCAACCAAGTCCGTCGGTTGGGTGGTGCGGATGGTGGCATTGCGCGGTGAATTGGTGAGCAGCCCCATCTCTCCAAACGATTCGCTGGCCCCGATGGTGGCAACGCGTTGGCCATCCCGCAGAACTTCCACTTCGCCTTTTTGGATGATGAATAAGCGGTCTGGGGCATCGCCTTGCTCAAACACAATTTGACCCGCCTCATAATGTTCGTTGGTGATGTTGCTGGAAGTTTGAACACGCAACTGGACCAAGTCTGTCTTGAAGATTGCGCCAGTTAGCCAATCCAGACCGACGCGCAGTTTGCGGTCCAGACCGGGCATCTTCATTAGATAGATGGTGCGCCACAACACCCAAGCTGGAAATCCTGAAATCTTCAGGCCAAAGACTTCGGCCACGGCAGAATGATGTCCTAAGGAACCCAACTTGCCCAGACCTGCGAAGTTGAAGGTGCGGCGTTCCGGATTTCCACGCACGCATGCGGCCACGTTAGCGGCCACTACTTCCGCTTCACGGGTGGCGTGTTGGGCGGTTGGCG
>JAYWBH010000529.1:0-4265 GCA_043781815.1 Bryobacterales bacterium
GGCGAACTTTACGACACAATATCAACTTACAACCTCAGCCAACCCGGCAGCGGGTGGAACCATTTCACCAGGGACAGGTTGGGTTTCAAGCGGAGCCGTCACCATTTCGGCCACACCGAATAGCGGATATGTCTTCACCAGTTTTACGGGGGCACCCTCGGCGACGCAAAATCCACAGACGATTACATTATCCGGACCTTTGAGTGTGACGGCAAACTTTACAGCAAACGGTGTGGGCACAATCACGTCAACTCCTGCATCGCGGTCGATATTTATAGGAGAAAATGCCCACTATGTGCTAAGCATCACTCCACCGGCGGGATTCACAGGCACGATGGTGCTATCCACCAGCACCTTACCTGCAGGAGCAAGCGCGAGCTTTAATCCAGCTTCCGTGGCAGGGACAAGCAGCAGTGGTTTGACGATTAGCACCAGTATTCCAAACACTCCCCCAGGCAGCTATTCGATCACGGTTTCGGCGATGAGTGGGGGGACGTTGAAAGCGCAAACTACATTGACGTTGGTTGTTGCTTCCATTTCTTCAAGCAGCACCGTGATCCCTTTCGGCTGGGTTTCCCCTGCGGAGACCCTGATGTTCAACACCAACACTAATACAGGATCGACGCCTTGGTATTTCTCAATTATCATCGAGAATTACAACACCTACTTCACGAACTCAAGTGTAGTGGCGGCCAACGCATGTTACATACAATACTACGGCCCCAATAATGGCAATGTGCTGGTGCTGTACGGGGACGATGGGGTAACTGCGGTGAATCCTGGAGGAACCAGTCCGGGCACCCAGCTTCAGATTCACAATAGCCAATGCACGCTGGACATCACCCGCTCTTACGTCCAGACAATCGCCGGAGCCATGACACTGCACTTGGCGCTAACTTTCAACGCGGATTATGGACCATATAATTGGAGCGGTTTGAAGGAAATTTATGTTGATACTCGAGCCACTGGAGAGAACGAACTCTATTGGACGAATCGGGGACTTTGGAATGTGCCAGCTCCAAGCACAAATTTGGCTACTTATCGTAAAACTCTCATACCTGTGACCACCGATCACTACGATGTGTTCCGGACCGGGGCCAATGTGCATGAGACGGTCTTGACACCTGCCAATGCCGGGTCGCTGACAGTGAAGAATTCTTTTCCACTGGATAATTGCGCATGGGCGCAGCCGTTGTACGTACCGAATGTTGTTATTGGAGGCGTCTCGCATAATGTGCTCTACGTGGCTACGTCCAATGCGACCATCTATGCATATGATGCGGATTCGACGACACCGAATCCTAGCCCGTTGTGGACGCGGAACTTGGGGACTCCTTATTTTCCTTCTTTTGCTGGATCCAGCTACGCTGATATTTGGGATTGCACCAACAGTGGCTTCCATGGCCCAGCTGGAATCATTGGCACGCCAGTAATTGATCTTGCGACTAATACGCTGTACGTTGTCGGCAATATTAATATCGCCGCACCACCCGCGCAAACCAGCCAACAAAAACTGTACGCAATCGACCTTGCCAGTGGAAATTTGGTTGCCTCCGCAACGATTGCATCCAGTGGATCCACCCCTACTTTTAATGCAACCTACCAAAATCAACGTACCGGGTTACTTTTAGCAGATTATAAAGTTCTGTTTGGTCACGCTTCATTCGGCGATAATGGTCCCTATCAGGGATGGATGTTTAGTTTTGACCGCGGTAGTTTAGGACTTCTCGACAACAAAAACTACCTGCTCCCTGGTAATACTGACGGCCCCGGAATTTGGATGAGCGGAGGTGGGCCTGCATTTGATGGACGGAAAGTCTATTTCTCTACCGGCAATCCTTTTCCTGATTCAAACCCACCTCCAACTTATGGAAACAGTCTGCTTCAGGTTGACCCCAATCAAGGGCCGAGTCCCGGCATGGCAAATGTCGGATTATCGAGAATCAATCAGTTTCTTCCAGACGAAGCCCCGTTGTGGCGAGGCCTTGACCGAGATTTGGGGTCGAGTCGTGTAATTGTTGTACCAGGAACTAACCTTGCCCTTGTGGGGGGCAAAGCAGGAAACATCTACGTGGTAGATAGATCAGACCAACTGGCAAAGAGCAAATCTTTTCATTTGAATGGCTCCCTCACTGATGTTCTCCCTGAAATTGCCGGTGGGCTGGCTTACTGGAAGGGAGAGATTTATGCATGGGGCCAAGAAGACAAGTTGAGAGCATACTTTCTAGACGGTTCAGCGGGCCAAGCAAGTGGGACTACCATTAATAACCCCGTTGGTGAGCAAGGCGTCGCCCTTTCAATCTCTTCAAATTTTGACAGCAATGGTTTGATTTGGACAATTTTTACCAATGCTCTTGACGATGCACACTCAGACCCTACGGGAACTGGGAAGTTAATTGTATTCGACACCTCGAATCTATCGTCATACAATTCTTACGACCTTCAAGGTGATCGAATTTTGAAATTCACCGCACCCATGGTTGTCAATGGAAAGGTGTTCGTGGCAACCCAGGGGCAGCCAACAGCAGCGCCGGCTATCCAACCGCGCGTTCTAGTTTATGGGCAATGAACATTTTACATCGAGTTGCTAATGTTACACAGCAAGTCTGGTTGCCAGAACGACATTGGAGGCTACGGGTTGATGCCATTCAAATATGCTATTTCGCTAGTGTCCCTGCTCTTGTTAGTCGCAAGTACAGGACGTTCCCAAGGTATATCCTTTAGTCGAGCGAAGGACGTGCCCATTTCCTCTCCACCTTACCGTAGCGGATCCTTGATCGACTATAGCTTTGCATCTGGAGATTTCAACGGCGATGGGCAACTGGATATCGTTGTGAGTAGCACGTCCATTGTAAATATGGTGTCAGCCTACAGTACAACTTCAAAGGTTGTTCTTTTGTTGGGCAATGGGGATGGAACATTCAAGAGCTTAGACTTGAGTTTCGCCTCAAAAACTATCCTACTAAGCGGCAACTACCAGCAGTATGTGCTTGCGGCTGACGTCAACCTGGATAAGAAGTTGGATTTGATTGTCGGATTTGGCACTGAGGCATTTCTCTTTTTGGGCAATGGAGACGGCACTTTTCAGGCAGCCAAATCCTTGCCCGCATTTCCGTTAGTTGTCGCGGACTTTACGAATGACGGTAAACCCGATTTGCTTGCGGATGGTCAACCGTGTTCCAATAACGGATCTTTCCATGTCTTTCCAGGCAACGGCGATGGTACATTTCAAAATCCATTGCCATGCAGTCCTCAATCAGGCAATGGCGATTGGACAACCAAGGATATTGCGGTTGGGGATCTGAATGGCGACGGTAAATTGGACGTCGTTTGGGGAACAGTGCGCAGTACAACGAGTGTTTCGGTTTGGTTGGGCAATGGGGATGGAACTTTTCAGCCCTCAATCACGGTGGAAGCATTGGCCGGGCAAGGGGCGAAACCTGTGGCATTAGGCGATTTGAATCATGACGGTATCACAGACCTTGTGGTAGCCACCGCGCATGGGGTTTCCGTTCTCCTTGGCAACGGTGACGGGACTTTTCAAGATTTTAAAGATCACAGCCTATCCAGTGGACCACACTACTTACGGTGGTTCGACGCCATTACAGGGCTATATTCCCGCGATTGGATAAATAGCAATGATATCTTTATGCGCGATTTTGACGGAGACGGCAATCTAGATATTCTTGTGGATGGTATTGTATTTCGTGGAAAAGGGAACGGAACTTTTGAACCAGCCCGATATCTGGTTGCTGGTTCGTCAATATCTAGTGAACCAGCAATTCCGGTAATTTGTGACGATTTAAATGGTGACGGCAAGCCCGATTTGGTTTATCTTCCAAGATTAGCCGTAGCCCAGTCCGGTGCCGGTGGTTCCCTTGCAATCATGTTAAACAATAGTCCCAACGGCCTTCCAAGCAACGTTTTAGGGTACTCAGCGCCCACTGGCGGAAGCCTTTTGACCCCAGCCTCAATCGCTTCGATATACGGCAAAGCCTTAGCAAAATCCACTGCCTCGGCCTCAAGCACAGCACTCCCAACACAACTCGGCGGCATCACCCTTCGCGTTCGTGACGACACGGACACCGTTCGTCTGGCGCAACTCATTTTCGTCTCCCCAACACAAATCAACTTCGTGGTGCCCACCGATACCTCTATCGGACCCGCAACATTCAACGTGGACGATGGGACAACTCCCTTCCAGGAAGGCGCCAACGCCACCATCGTAACCGCTATCGCCCCAGGCTTTTTCACGGTCAACCAAA
>JAYWBH010000530.1:0-4264 GCA_043781815.1 Bryobacterales bacterium
AAAGGATTTGATCCCCAAGACATATAATCGGCCAATGACGCCTTTCCCATAAGGGGATGCGGAAATCCTGGAACAGAGTTTTTAACTTTGCCTCTTCAGATGACCCTTCCGGATGGTACTTATCGCCCGGCATCCAATTGCGAAGCATCAACGAGCTTCCAGTACTACTTAGATCAAGATCGGTACTACCTTCAGTATAAACGTATTCTTGTTCAACCAATTGCGTCGAAATGGTAGTGATGCCGTCGGGCAGGTCTACGCTGCCGGAAATCGGCAAAGGAATTTCGTAGTTCCGATTTTCCAATGTATCCAAACCCGGTTCTGCAAAACGAACCCAATCGAAGGAACGAAAAACGTCGATCCCCGGAACTTGCACCCTTCCGGAACCTTCCACGCTGTTCAACAAAAGCAGCACGCTTTCAATATGGTTGAAGTCGATTTGCCGCAGGTGACCCTTGAATTGCTCAATCATCGCCCGAATCAAGCGGCGCTGCACCGCTGTTGGCAATCGAAGAATCGCATCTACCGGAGCCACAAAAGCAGTCCCCGTATGTTTCCAGATTGTAGGCAGCAGACGGTTCATCTCTTCCTGCCAATAGGCTTCCTCAGAAGCGGACAATTCCGCTAACTGCGCCAGCACTTCCACAATGTTCGGATTCCATTCGTCCCGCAAAGTGGGAATCAACTGATGGCGAATTCGATTCCGCACCAACGCCGTATCCCGATTGGTGGCGTCTTCCCGCCAATCCATACCCTGCCCTTCCAGCCAGCTTTCCACTTGATCGCGTTCCAAATCCAGAAGCGGTCGGATGAGTCCTTCGCGGGTAGTTGATAAAACTCCAGCAAGTCCACGCGGTCCGGTGCCGCGCATCAATCGAAACAAAACCGTTTCCGCCTGGTCCGATTTGGTATGCCCGGTAGCCACGCGGTCAATCACGTCGTCTTTAATCAGGCGTAGGAACCAGGACTTCCTTGCATCACGGGCAGCCTGCTCTAAATTATCCTGTTGTTCATAGTGCCAATCGAGCGAAAGAAATTCCAGTCCCAGACTCTGTGCCATTTGTCGCACACGCGCTTCATCGGCATCGGACTCGGCACCGCGCAGATGATGATTGACATGAAGCACGGTCAGTGGGCGATGTCCAAGCTGCCACAACATGTGCAGCAGCATAGTGGAATCGGCTCCTCCAGACACGGCGACGCCAAGACGGCATCCTTGGGGAATCATGTTATAACGAGAGATCGAATCGCTGACTAGTTCAAATACGTCCACAGAGCTACTAATCATTGTAATACTGGAAGCTGCAAATTAACTGGAGAAAAACGTTGTAACGATTCGCTGTGACGTATGGCTCCGTAGCTTCCATGTTTATCAATTCAGAAAGACAGGATATTTTCTATTCGCCTTGGATGGGTCGATGCGGCGCTTACGTGGAAAGACATGCGGTAGTTCTTGCCATCGTGCTTGTGGTAATCGCTTCCCTGAGGATCGCGGCAACTTGGCAAGTATTCAATGTCACCATTGACGAAGCCGCGCACATCGCCTGCGGTATGGAGTGGTTGGATCATCATACTTACAACCGGGAAGATCAACACCCACCGTTAGCTCGCGTTGCTGCTGCATTGGGACCCTATTTGTTAGGGATTCGCAGTAAGAATCAGCCCAGTGCATCGGAAGAAGGTGCGGCGATTTTAATGGCGCAAGATCGATTGCAACGCAATCTAACGGCGGCGCGAGCTGGAATATTGCCATTTTTCTGGATCTCATGCGCAGTGGTATTTATTGGAACCCGCATCCTTCTGAGCCAAGTAGGTTCTGTATTCGCCCTCTTTTTATGGTCGAATCTACCCATTGTCCTTGCTCACTCTTCTTTAGCCACAACCGACATGGCACTCACCGCCATGCTGGGATCCACGGTCTTAGCTTCCGTCTATTGGTTTAAGAACCCTACTGTGGTGCGGGCCTTGGTGCTGGGGGTTGCGAGCGCTCTAGCAGTACTTTCCAAGTTCTCCAGCCTGCCCTTTTTGACATGCGGCTTCATCGCGATTCTATTGTGGAGGCCGCAAATACTGCGTCAAATTCGATTCAGACAAATTCTAACTTTAGTCGTTTCCATTTCTGTTGCGAGCTTGGTGATTTGGTCGGCATATTGGTTTTCTTATGGACCAGTAAGGAACGCATCCTTCACCTCACCCGCTCCTGAATTTTTCAGTGGTCTCATTTCCGTGAAAGAGCACAATGAGCAAGGCCATCCCGCATACCTCCTTGGATCCATCAGCAACAATGGTTTCAAACTCTACTACCCGGTGGCTTTTGGAGTCAAAACACCACTGCCGTTTTTAGCACTCTTGGCGATAGCCGCATGTCTGTGTATCTACAAGTGGCGGAAGGAATCAGAGTACGGATACCCGCTAGCATTCTCCTGTGGCATTTTAACGTTCGCCATTCTGCTGAGTAGAATCAACATCGGCCTGCGTCATATCTTGCCGGTGTATCTTGGCTTTTCTATAGTTTCCGCATTCGCCATTGTCTGGCTACTCCGAAGCCGCTTCGGCACTTGGATCGCCGTGACTTTAACAATTTGGTTCGCGGTCGCCAGTGCCCTGGCTCATCCAGATTATCTCGCCTACTTTAATCCGATAGCAGCGCACCAACCAGAGAGGATTTTAATCGACTCTGACCTTGACTGGGGTCAGGACATGAAACGTCTTGCGATCCGACTACAAGAGTTGAAAGTAACCGAATTCACCTACAAACCTTTGATTTACATTCAATTGGCTGGAGCCGAACTTCCGCCAGTTCGTATGATGGATATGGAGCATCCATCACTTGGTTGGCACGCAGGTCACATTACAGCATTGAAGCTGCAGCAGTACGAAATTCTATTGGAACGGCCCAATGCCAAATTCTGGACGAACGAAATCGCACCGGTCGAAAGAGTAGGTGGTGGGATCTTGCTGTGGCACATCACCGAATTGCCTACGCCTTAAATAAAGCTATGGAAGTCACTTCACAAACCAAGTCAAAGATCACGAACCTTATCGCCATGGTAGCTGTTCTATTCCCACCAGTCTGGTTCGGCGGAAAGGGGTTGTTCGCCTTCCTCAGTGGCGATGATTTTATGAACCTGTATGGTTATTGGAGCAAACCATTTCTCGCCACCCTACAAGCCAACTTCTTATACTTTTCGTCCTTCTACAGACCTCTTGGTGGATTAGCATACTTGGGACTTTATTCCGCATTCGGCCTCAATCCACTGCCCTTTCGGTTGGCTTGTTTTGCTATTTTCTTTTTCAATCTATTCCTGCTGTACAAGCTGGCTTTGACCCTTACTGGATCAAAGGAGACAGCACTGCTCACCACTTTATTTGGTTCCCATCACGGTGGGTATTTTGACTATTACTTCAATACAGGAACCATTTACGACTTACTGTGCTACACGTTTTTCAGCATGGGATTGTACCTGTACATCACCAAAAGCAAAGTGATCTATATTGTCCTCTGCTTTATTTGCGCACTCAACGCCAAGGAAATGGGCGTTACATTTCCAGCGGTGGTCCTGGCTTACGAACTGATTTTTCATTGGCCTGGGTTTGGGATTCAAAAGATGAAAAGTTGGTTTGTTGAACGAGGCTTCGTCCCGCTGCTGCTGGTGTTGCAGTTGGTTCCCTACGTTATTTCAAAACTCTCCGCTGCCAGTATTTTTTCCGGCAACCAGGAGTACAAACTGGACCTTAGCGTGGCTCAGTATTTTGCAAATAGTATCCACTATCTGGATTTAATGCTCTACTACAAGCAAGGCTGGGCCACCATACCCATACTGCTTGGCTTCATGCTGGGCATGGTTTTCATTGCACTGGCATTCCAATCCAGAATTCTAATATTCAGCACTTTCTTCGCGCTCATTACCCCACTACCCATCCTCTTCATCCATTCCCGAGGATCTATTTTCGTGCTGTACATTCCGATGATTGGATTCACTCTCTACCTGGCGACGTTACTGGTCCTTTTGCGTGACAAATTCTTCAGCAACATACCGTGGCGCAAGCCGATCACGTTTAGCATTGTCTATGCTCTGTTCTTTTGGTGGCATGCGAAGAATGCACCGTTCTTCAGCGAAATCACCGGGATTCGTCAAACGGCGTACCAACTCTCAGCTTTGAACCTGAACCCCAAAGTGGGTGCCCGCATTCTTTTGCTGGACGATCCATTTGAAAAAGATGAGTGGACGCCGCTTTTCATTGGTCGCCTGCTGTATCATGA
>JAYWBH010000531.1:0-4264 GCA_043781815.1 Bryobacterales bacterium
AGTGACAGCCGTGGGCGGTACGGAATTCAACGAAGGAAGCGGAAACTATTGGAATACTTTGAACACTGCCAACCTTGCTTCTGCCCGATCTTACATCCCTGAAAAGCCCTGGAACAGTTCCATGCTGCGCACCAGTCTGTTTGCCGGAGGTGGTGGTCCTAGCGGTCTTTATCTGAAACCGTATTGGCAGAAAGGTCCGGGCGTTCCCGATGATAAAGCGCGTGACGTGCCCGATATTTCACTTACAGCAAGTGGGGATCATGATGGATATTACGTTGTGCTGCAAGGGCGAGGCTTCATTTTTGGAGGAACCTCCGCCTCCGCCCCGGCGTTTGCGGGCATGGTTGCGCTGCTCAATCAATACCAGAAAAGTCCCGATGGTCAGGGTAATATCAACCCTTCGCTCTATCGCATGGCGCAGTCCAACCCAGGTGCTTTTCACGACATAACGGAAGGCGATATCAAAGTCCCCTGCACGCAAGGCAGTCCTGGCTGTGTCGATGGATTGCTGGGCTATGCCGCGACTCCTAACTATGATCTGGCTACAGGCTTAGGTTCTGTCGATGCTTACCGTTTAGTGACCGAATGGAACGCTGGCAAAAGCAGCACCACGGCAGTTACTGCGTCCCGTGAAGGAACAGGGTTGGCCGGTACCGTAACTGTAACTGTGAATGTAAGTGGCGATTCGGGAACCCCTTCGGGAACTCTGATGTTACTCGCCAATAACAATCTGATTGCATCGGCTGAGTTAGCTTCAGGCGGGGCAGTAATTACTGTGGACGCAGCTTTGATTGCCGCTGGCAACAACATAGTAACTGCTTTTTATGGAGGCGATGCCAGTTACGGCAGTTCCTCAGGGAAAGTAACAATTGCATTTGATTTTCCTGCTTCAGCGGCAGTTGTTGTTGTCTCAGTGAATCCCAACCCGGTATTGCAAGTGGGTACTTCCTGGCCGTACATTGTGTCCCTTACCGAAAAAGCTGGAGTAGCTGCCACCATCACGTCGTTCACAGTGAACGGAACCAACCAGACCCTGCCAGGGGGCTTCGGCACAACGAACCTGCCGGCCAACGGGACCTTATCGGCCAGCTTAAGCGGTGTAGGATTATTGGCACCGTTGAACCGAATCTTCCGATTCAGTGGCACGGATGCTAACGGCAAGACGTGGTCGCAGGAGGTTTCGGTTCCATTCCTGCCTTCTCTTCAGACGCCATTGGCCCCTGCCATCGCTTTATCGGTGACGGCCTCCAGCATTCAACAAAATGCCGATTCCGACCCTTCCTGCGCCTGGCAAGTACCATTGTTATTGCAGGAAAAAGGTGGATTTTCCGCACAGGTCACGCTGCTGCGCTCAGGTACAACGGACATATCTTCTGATATCCAAAAGCTCTTCGGAACAGCGCGACTGGCACCGCTGGGAACGTTACGAGCCAACGTCTGCGTGGAGCGCGCCACCGCCCTTGGCAATCGCATCTTTACAGTGAATGTCGTGAGTGAATTGGGGAACACCATCGTCGCCACTGCTGGTGCCACTTTGAGTGATGCCCCTGGATCCACTTTTCCCATGTCGCTCTCTCCGCAGGCGGTCACAATCCCACTTACAAATTCATCGCAAACTGGCAGTTCCACAGTGAGCCTCAACTTTGGAACGGGCTCACCGGCATGGAGAGTTACCGTGCAGCCAGTAAGTGCGGGGCCCATATGGCTGACCACTAACCCGCAATCAGGCGCTGGATCAGGGCAATTGAAGTTGAATGTCAACGGAGCGGGCTTGAGCAATGGAGTCTACTTTGCAAAGGTAGTGATTCAAGGGACAGACACCTTGCCTCAGTTACTGGAATTACCCGTGACTTTAGTGGTGGGCGCATCGGCGGGAACCTCCATTGCCGGGGTGGCCAACGGCGCATCATTCAAAACAGCCTTCGCCCCGGGTATGGTGCTGAGCGTGTTCGGAACCAATCTGGCACCCTCCACGGCGGTCGCTGCAAGAATACCGCTCCCGCTGTTTAGCAATGGAGTGTCGGCAACGGTCAACGGAGTTTCAGCACCGTTCTACTTCGTTTCCGCTGGACAGTTGAATATTCAAATCCCCTATGAAACCAGCAAAGGCACGGCCGTGGTGGGTGTGAACAACAATGGCCAAGTGGCAGCATTTTCCATTGAAGTGGCGCCATCGGCACCAGGCATCTTCGTCAGCAACGGGTCGTTAGTGCCTTCAGCAAGTGGTAAGCCGGGTGACGTGCTGTTAGCGTTCATCACAGGCGATGGCGACCTATCCCCCAGCTTGGCCACCGGGTCCACTCCAGCATCCACCACGTCGCTTGCCAAGTTACCGAAACCCAAACTTCCACTTACTCTGACAGTGGGCGGAATAAAAGCCGATGTGGCATTTGCCGGAGTTCCCAGTGGACTAAGTGGGGTCACTCAAATCAACTTCACCATTCCGCTAAATACCCCAGCAGGTGTTCAGGCGGTGGTGGTGAATGTAGGTGGTGTGGACAGCCCTGGGGTGAATTTGAATGTCATTGCCCAGTAAAATATCTTGGGTCATTTGCAATGCAGATTTGTGTCGAAAGGATCAGCGCAAAGTTCCTTGATCTTGTCCGTGATTCGCTCCCTGGTAACTTTATCCAAACCGTTTAGAAAGTCAAGTGCACGTCTTGAAAGGCGGGGTGTGAGTGGCAAGCGATCCAGACTTATTTGTCTATTTGGTCCAGACCGTAATGTTCCCCACGGCGGTACTCATCCATAGTTTCAGCGAAGACTGTATTGGCCGCACCAGTTACAGCGAGTTCTATATTCTCAGCTATGTCAAGCAGTTCCTCTGATCTTTGTTTTACCGAATTAAATGCTACGCCAGTAAGGGTTCTATTCGTTAAGTCGTGTCTTTTCGCATTAGAATAAGTTTTCTCTATGTCCGCGTAAAGAGACTTAAATCTTGTGGCCACTTCCAAGGCCTGCTCCTTGGTGACGGCTTGTGTGGTTGGGGTTTTCTTGGGATTTTCGATCCTTTGATTGATTGACCCAATGAAAGATTTTAGCAATGAATCCAGGTGCCATATGTCTTTCGCGATCAAAAGATACCAGGCATGACCTGAGACTGATTTAGATATCTGATCTACAAGAGACTCGGATCCTTCCGCCCCTTCCTTCCAAGCGTATAAACTTCCAATGTATTCTGGATATGCGGCCGTCATGGTTCTAGACCAAAAATACTTCCTGTTGCACTTTTCGGCAGTTCTTGCCTTAAAGATCAGATTCAAATCCGGCTATTTGGGTTTCGCGGCAGCTTTGAGTTTAGGATTTGGTTTAGACCGCCTCCCCGCACTCGTTCTTCCTGTCGAACTATATTTAGCTATCTGTACCTTATCATACAAGAAAATGAATGCAATACCCTGGGCCCATCACAACATACCCGCATTTGTGGGTATGTTGTGATTGCCCAGTAATATTTGCACTGGTTCGTACAGATGGCGGTAACTGCAAGTGGTTGCCTGGGCTGGGAATTCTCTTGATTCATTAAAATTGGCTACGCAATTTTAACAATATTAAATGGAACCAACTCTTTGCTTTCCCGCTCATTGACGTTCAAAATGGGAACTGATGAAACTTACCACGCCAACTATACTTCTGGCCCTGACTGCTGCTGGTCTTTGCGCCCAGGAAATGACGCAAGAAGATCGCAGCATTGCAATGAGCAGTCTCCACGCAACTCGTAAAATGTTTCTGGATTCCGTGGCCGGCTTGAGTCAAGCGCAACTTAGCTTCAAGGCGGCGCCAGATCGCTGGAGCATCGCCGAATGTGCGGAACATATCACGCTCAGTGAAGATCTTATTTTTAATGTTGCAACGGACCGCACCATGAAGACTCCAGTGGTGAAGCGGGATGCAGCCACTTACAAAAAGATTGACGCAGCTCTGCCCAAAATGCTGATTGACCGAAGCCAAAAAGTGCAGGCACCTGAAGCTCTCAAACCGTCGAATAAGTGGAAGTCTATGGATGACATGCTGGCGGAATATAAAGAGCGCCGCAATCGTACCATTGAATGGGTTGAGAAATCGGACGCCGATGTTCGCAGTCATGTGTCGCCACATCCAATTTTTAAAGAAATTGATGCTTACGAATGGATCCTGCTTTTGTCGGGACATTCCGAGCGGCACACCCTGCAAATTCTTGAGGTGAAAGCTGACCCCAATTTCCCAAAAAAGTAGGCTTTCCAGCGTGACTATCGAAGAACGAGAGGAACAGGTTGATCGCTTGGAG
>JAYWBH010000532.1:0-4262 GCA_043781815.1 Bryobacterales bacterium
GAACAATCAGACGTTCCTTGGCCTCCATGATGATCGCTGCCGTGATAGGGCGAGTCCGGTCGCGATTCTCCACCATTTCAAAACAGACTTCCTGCGCCAGTGCATTCACCAGCCACGGCTGGCCACGGGTCAATTCCCATACCAATGGATACACATCATCTTCAAAACGCTGGCCTGTTTCGGTGGTGTGCTGCTCATACAAGTTGCGCACGTCGATTTGTGTGAAATCTCCCAATCGCAAAGATTCCGCCTTGATATTGAAAGCGCTTCCACCAGTGATGATCTCCTTCGTCCCGTGAATTCGATAGTCCTTCAAATCGCGCAACCCGCACAGAACAACACTTTGCGGAAAACCATCGGGACGCGATTCGTAACCGGCGCGCAGTTGCCGCAGAACAGTAATTAGCGAGTCGCCCACCAGGGAATCGATCTCGTCAATCATGATTATCAAAGGCAAAGGACTGTGCGCCGCCCATCTTTCGAACATCGTTTGCAGTGCCCGCATAGGGCTGCGCGCCAAAATCTCATCGCAGATGCTGTCTGGATAGGAATCCTTGAGCCCAGTTTGAGCCCTCGAAGCAATTTCAGCGGCGATGATGCGCATTGCAGCATCGGCATCCTCACGGACGGCTTGTGCGGATTCGATGTTCATATATACGGCACGGTATTTGCCGGTTTTGTTCAGCTCTTTGACCAGCGCCAGCAGGCAAGTGGTCTTACCCGTCTGTCGGGGGGCATGCAAAATGAAATACTTCCGCGCCTCAATCAAGCCGAAGAGTTCTTCTCGATCCACCCTTTGCAATGGGGAAATACAATAGTGGATATCCGCCTGAACCGGCCCCGCAGTGCAAAATTGCTTCATGGTTCCAGTATCGCTTTTCAACCGGTCTACTGGCGCAACATGGATGTTCTCCATGAATTAGATAAGAGTTCTAGTACTTTCCACAATTTGCGTTGCGCTAAACTAGCGGTAGCGGTTTAACCCTATGCTTGACATGATTCTGGCCAAGATTTTCGGCACCAAGACTGAGCGCGAGATCAAAGCCATTTGGCCTCTAATCACCGCCATAAACGGATTAGAGGAAAAGATGAAGGCTTTGAGCGACGTCGAGTTGGCAGCCAAGACGATTGATTTTAAGGAGCGGCTGGCGCGTGGCGCCAGTCTGGACGACCTACTCCCAGAGGCCTTCGCAGCAGTTCGCGAAGCTGGACGGCGTGTGTTGAACATGCGCCATTTCGATGTGCAACTGATCGGCGGCGTAATGCTGCACAAAGGCTCCATTGCAGAGATGGGCACCGGCGAAGGTAAAACGCTGGTGGCTACTTTGCCTTGTTATCTAAATGCCCTATCCGGCTTGGGCGTCCACGTGGTCACAGTGAACGACTATCTGGCCAAGCGCGATGCGGAGTGGATGGGACGGCTCTATAACTTTATGGGGCTATCCAGTGGCACGGTGGTGCATGAGCGGGACGATGCCGAACGGCGGCAATCCTACGCCTCAGACATTACCTACGGCACAAACAACGAATACGGCTTTGATTACCTGCGCGACAACATGAAGTTTCGTTTGGAAAACTGTGTCCAACGGGGCCATAACTACGCGATTGTCGATGAAGTAGATTCCATCCTTATTGACGAAGCGCGCACTCCGCTGATTATTTCCGGACCTAGCGAAGAATCAACGGACAAATACTACAAGCTAAATCGTGTGGTTCCAAAGCTGATTCGTGGCGAAGTAATTGAAGGCAAGGAACCCGGCGAAAAGTATTTCACGGGAGATTACACCGTTGATGAGAAGCATCGCGGCGTGGCACTTACCGAAGAAGGCATTCACAAATTGGAACGGTTGCTGCAATGCGGCAACTTGTACGACCCTGCAAACATTGAAACCAATCATCACGTACAGCAAGCGCTAAAAGCCCATGTGCTGTTCCATCGCGATAAGGATTACCTTGTACGTCCAGGCGAAGATGGTGAGCCGGAAGTGATGATTGTTGACGAATTCACTGGCCGCATCATGCCTGGTCGACGATGGTCCGACGGCCTTCATCAGGCAGTTGAAGCCAAAGAAGGCGTAAAGATTCAGCGGGAATCCCAGACCCTGGCCAGCATTACCTACCAGAACTATTTCCGACTTTATAAGAAGCTGGCCGGGATGACCGGTACGGCCGAAACCGAAGCGGCTGAGTTTGGCAAGACCTATAAAATTGACGTCAGCATTATTCCGCCGAATCGCATTCGCAGGCGCACCGATACAAACGACGTTGTGTACCGTACGGAAGAAGAAAAGTTCCGTAACGCGGCGCTGGAAATCAAAGATAAAAACGAAAAGGGTCAGCCTGTCCTGGTGGGTACCATTTCCGTCGTCAAATCGGAAAAACTGGGCGATATCCTTAAGAAAATGGGGGTTCCGCATGAAGTTTTGAATGCCAAGAACCACGAACGCGAAGCGTCAATTGTGGCGCAGGCTGGTCGCAGAGGTGCCGTAACAGTTTCCACCAATATGGCGGGTCGTGGAACGGACATTCTGTTGGGTGGAAATCCTGATTTTCTGACGCGTGAAAAGTTGCGTAAGCAGGGGATTGATCCCGACCATTGCGAAAAAGAACAGTGGGATGCAGTTTATAAGGAAGTAAAACAGCAGACCGACGCCGAACACGATGAAGTGGTTGCTTCCGGCGGATTGCACATCATCGGCACAGAACGCCATGAATCCCGCCGCATTGACAACCAGTTGAGAGGTCGTTCCGGACGTCAGGGAGACCCTGGAAGTTCCAAGTTCTTCCTATCGTTGCAGGACGAACTGCTGCGTATTTTCGGTGGCGATAAAATGCAAAACCTGATGTTGAGGCTAGGCATGGAAGAAGACGTGCCCATTGAATCGCGCCTCATTAGCAAGCGCATCGCCTCAGCACAAAAGGCCGTAGAAGCCCAGCATTTTGCTAGTCGTAAACACGTTTTGGAATACGATGACGTGTTGAATAAGCAACGTCAGGCAGTCTATTCCATGCGCCGCAGCCTACTTGAGGGCGTTGAGCAAAAAGCCCGGGTGATGGAAATTGTGGAAGGGATTGTAGGGTTCCTGGTGGACGAGAGAATTCCAGTGAAGGCGCATCCCGATGCCTGGGAACTGGCCGAATTGGAAAGTGACGTTCTTTCGCGCTTCGGAGTGAAGTGCACTGTTGCGGAGATGAAGGCCCTCAATCGCAACCAGATTGAGGAGATGATCAAAGACAGACTGCGCAACCGTTACGACGAAAAGGAAAGCGTTGTGGGTGCTGGGCTAATGCGCGAAGCTGAGCAGATGATCATGTTGAAGGTGATTGACGATCAGTGGAAAGATCACATGCTTTCTATGGATCACCTGAAAGAAGGGATCAACCTGCGTGGCTATGGGCAGAAAGATCCGCTGATTGAATACAAGAAGGAAAGCTTCACCATGTTCCAGGACATGATGGATCGGATAGAAGATGAATCCGTGCGCTATCTCTATTTCTTGCAGGTAGAGGATAATTCTACAGCCAAGTCCCTGTTGCCTTTTGATCCCGATGTGGAAGACGGCGAACCAGGCGATGACGAAGAAGATGCAGTGGCAGTGGAAGTTGGTGCCAACAATCGAAAGCCGAATCCAGCAGCGCAATCGAGCATTGAAGATTTCACCCGCAACATCGCCAAGAAAAAAGAAAGAGAGATGGAAGCATTGCAATTTGTTGGAGGAAGTACTGCTTCCGAACCACAACATCCCATGCTTGCTAAAAAGACCCCTGGCCGGAATGACCCGTGTTGGTGCGGCAGTGGGAAGAAGTTCAAAAAATGCCACGGCTAACTGCAATCCTGTTTTTGCTGCAATCCGGCACGATGACCTATGCCGGATTGCTGCCTGAAGGGTTTGAAGGTGCCGCACGTACGTTAGCCCGCAAAGCATCGGTTCCCGATGAGGCGATTTGGAAGGAATGTGGTCTCCAGGATTCCGAATACGCTGAATACGACAAGGCCGGTAAGAAGTTCAGGATCACAGCTTGGCGGTTTACTGATACCACGTCCTCAGTAGGGGCGTTTCAGTTTTTACGACCCGCCGATTCCAAATCCAGCGACCTGACCAAGATGGCAGCCGAAAAAGGTGTCACAATTTGGGCTGTTTTTGGCAACTATTTGCTGATTTTTGATGGTTTTAAGCCGACAGATGACGACGTTATGGCGCAGTTAATCCTCTCCCTGCCCCGTTTTGAACAAGCTGCCTTCCCCGTGCTACCCAGGTTCC
>JAYWBH010000533.1:0-4246 GCA_043781815.1 Bryobacterales bacterium
AGCTTCCTGACAATAGTCCAAAGTTCTGACCGTAAATCGTCACGGACGTGCTAGGAGGTCCGCCCTGTGGATTGACGAATGTGATAACTGGCGCAACAATCTGTTGAGTTGAGTTCCAAGTCCCGTCCGGGGCATTACTCGTTGGACTCTGCCCAGCCCTATCAATCGGCACAATAAAAACATTTTTTGGGCCGGTGAAGGACGGTGTGAATATCGTAGATATCGTTAATACACCCGCCGTGCCTGCTTCTGAATACGTTGACATGCCCGTGTTCATAGTGCAATTGTTTCCTGTAAAACTTCCGTTTGCGCTGTTCGGCAGGGGATCGATTGGATACGAAGAACCGATGGTTCCATTCCCCGTTTGGTCAATCACGTCCAATTTCTTATTGGTGCGATGCCAAATGCCGTAGCAGGCGTTTACTCCGTTTGGAAGATTCCCAGTATTGACAATAAAAAGAGCTCTATTGATCGCCTTGATGCCATTGCCAGCACCACCTGTTGAGCTCATGATCGCCTCGAAGACAGGATTTGCACCAGTTCCTGAGCCTGGAGAAAGTGACTTTGTAGGAAGATTAAGGAAGGTGCTTAGAGGTTTCCAGTTGCTGTATACATAAAGTCCATTGAAGTTGTCACTAGTATTTGAAATCCAGGATCCGTGTTCAAGATATATCTTATAAGCCCCCTCCATCAGGGAAGTTACTTCAATCGGTACGGTGACCACTAAATTTCCATTCGGTGTGGATGTCACTGAGTCTTGTGTCCATACTTTGCATTGACTGTTTCCAACTGGAATATTGTTTGTCCAATTGCTCCAGGGACCAGTTTGAGGTGTATTTATGATTGTTGGAGCATCGGAGAAGAGGGTGAACGCTCCGTTCGGTCCGCTGTTTCGACTATAGATAAACATACTACTGTCATAAGTGGGGTCGAAGATCCCCGAAGCAACAGCCGCAAATTGAAAATGGTCCACATAATAGGCCCCTGCGGCACCAGCCGGAAATGTAATTGTAAAGATCCAGCGTGGAGTTGCCGCCCCCGGCGGTTTATTAGCGGGGGACTCCTGCTGGTATTGAACGATGGGTTGCTTGTCTGCAGGCCATGGGAAAGGAACTTGTCCATGAGCTGTCATAGCCCAATGCATCACGAGAACTATCGTATTGAGTGTTCGCTTGTTCATTTGGGTTTCCTTATTTTGACTTCCCTGTAATGTTGTAGTTTAAAATCAAAGGTGGGTCGTTCTTTGCAACCTTAACTAGCATGAGATTTGAGGGCAAAAGCGTTCCAGCCCCATTTGAACCTGTGGCAGTTAATGAACTGCTTATGGTGATGCGAACGCTGGTGTCAAAGGGAATCACCAATTGAAAGGTATTAACGGCACCGACCGTGGATCTCTCGGCGCTCACGAACATGCCGTTGGCAGTAAGGGCTCCTACTATTAGATGAGTCTGGCTGTCAATCAACTTACCACCATCAACGAATCGGACTGACACCCTGGCCCCCATGCGGACTCTTAGCTGTTGAATGGATGTCAATCCTCCAGGTGGGACTACAATTCGCTCCGAGGCACTTGGTACATCCCCGACGAGCACGGCCTTATTCAGTGCTGAGTCCCCGATTTTTGTAGGGGAGGGAGAAGAAAGCACGCGGGGAACAAATGAAGTATTCCATTGGCAATCATCTACGTACTCGCTTTTGGGGACGTAGATACAGTAAGCATAGTCGCCGGCTGGAAGTTGGTCGATGGCGAAGGAACCATCCGTCTTAGTCGTGGTTTGTTGGTTACGACCTTGGACCGCGAAAAAATGCCGAAATGTAATCAACGCGCCTGAAACACTTTTACCAGCGTCGTTTATGACGATACCCCGAATAGAACCATTATCCGGCTGTGCAGCGAGGGCAGTTTCATTGGAGACTAAGCGACTCTGCGCTGTTATTGTAAACGTGCACAAGACAGAACAGATTAGAAAGAACAGAATTGGTCTTACCAACCATATTTGTTTAGCTAGCCAATCTGGAATGACTACATTTCTTGGCACTTTCATCATTATGGATACCTCTGATTAGGAATTGTCCTAAGGTGGTACTAGGTAGAATGTTGTACTATTCCGTACTATTACCAGATGAGTGTGCGCCTGACTAAACTAAATGTCAAGAACTTTTACACATTTATAATCATTTCTTAATAAGTCTATGCAACGCACACCGTTTTTGAAATGTGGACACCCTCATCCACATCATCTATGTCGCACACGAACCAAGGCGGAGGCTCAGGCCCGTTTCGTATGCAGTGGGCTGAGCCTCCCCCAGTACACGACGAAGTAGCGGTCGAGCCATCAAATAGTTGACGCCAGTGTGACAGGATACACAGGGGCCTCCAATTGATTTGGTAGGTGCCCAGGCAAACCACTCCTGCTGTCTGTTGTCCAGATACTCGGCTGTCAACTTGGGATTCCAATCGGCACCCAAGGCAGCGGTTTGGATCAGTGTCATTCCAAGCACCAGTAACTTCTCTGCTAATTTCATGATTTTACGCAGCCCCTCACCATGACATGATTATAGGCTGAATACGATGCGCAACATGCTTCCGCAAATCCAAAACACGGGAGGTTAAGTGTCGTTGGGCACTCAGCCGTTATACTGGCTGTGTGAAAACGCTTTGCATAGCACTCGCAGTGTTGCCCTACCTGATGGCGGAGGATTGGCCGCAATGGCGTGGCCCTGGAAGCCAGGGAATTTCTACCGCAACGGCATTGCCATCGCAATGGAGCGCCACCAAAAACATCGCCTGGAAAATGCCGCTCACAGGGCAAGGGAATTCGTCGCCAATTGTGACTGGCGACCTGGTGATTGTAACATCGCAAATCGGCAGTTACTCCACAACATCCGCCAACGGCGATCCGCGTCTGGCACGGGACAACCGCGCTATGTCCGGGCGTGAGCATGCCATCAGCCGCAACAAGGCAGCCGATGGTAAGTTGTTGCTAGCCGTGGAAGCCTTCCGAAGATCCGATGGAAAACGCCTTTGGGAATACACCGCTCCAGCCACAGGCGAGCGCCCCGAACTTCACGAAAAGCATAATTTGGCTACCCCCACGCCGGTTACCGATGGCAAGCGTATTTACGCCTGGTTTGGAAATGGTCAAGTGGTGGCACTTACGATGGAGGGTCGTGAGGTTTGGAAGCGACATTTGGGGCTGGAGCATGGGTCGTTCCTCACTCTGTGGGGGCACGGCAGTTCACCTGCGCTTTACAAGAATCTGCTGATTCTGTTAGTCGACCATCGGCCTGTTTCTTACTTACTCGCATTGGATGCAAACACCGGAGAGCAGCGCTGGAAGGTGGATCGGGGCAGCGATCGTGTGTCGCATAGCACGCCAGTGGTGATCAACTACTTTTCTTCCACCGAATATCTGCGTCGATTCTGATTCCATCCGCCTAGTCTACGACGGCTGCCTCTTCAACTTCGGAATTCAGGCTAAAGAAAGTTCGCCACACAGTCAAGGGTGAATTTGTTGACGTGAATTGTGCAACCCTGCGTGGCGATGGGGCCATGTCTACCTTGTTCGGACATACCAAGGGAGCGTTTACCGGTGCGCTGAAAGATAGGGCGGGGTTGCTGCGTACGGCTGATGGCGGTGTTTTGTTCCTCGACGAAATTGGGGAGCTTGGGCTGGATGAGCAGGCCATGTTACTGCGGGCGTTGGAAGAGAAAACATTTCTGCCAATGGGTTCAGACAAAGAAACGCGAAGTGACTTCCAGTTGATTGCTGGTACGAATCGGGACCTATCGGCTGCGGTTCATCAAGGCCGCTTTCGGGAAGATCTGTTAGCGCGGATAAATCTATGGACCTTTTACCTGCCCGGCCTTCGAACGCGTCCTGAAGACATTGAACCAAATCTGCAATTTGAGCTGGACCAGTTGGCGAAGAAGACGGGGAATCGGGTGACCCTCAGCAAAGAGGCTCGGCAGAAGTTTCTGGACTTTGCGTTGTCATCCAGGGCCTTGTGGAAGAGTAACTTTCGTGACCTGAATGCGGCAGTGGCACGCATGTCCACCTTGTCATTGGGAGGGCGGATTTCTGTTGATGTGGTGAGGAGGAAATCCAACGATTGATGCTTTCCTGGGCCGATACTGTTGGCGCTGGTACCGATGACCGGCTGCGGCAATGGATTGGTGTGGAACGGCTGGCCGAGCTGGATTTATTTGATCGTGAACAACTAAGTCAAGTGCTGGCGGTATGCC
>JAYWBH010000534.1:0-12599 GCA_043781815.1 Bryobacterales bacterium
TTCGTCGGCTCGAATCTAATTGAAAATGCTCCCCTTCTCAAGGACAGTAAATTCTGGGAAGCCAGTTCAAACTGAAGGATCAGTTCGCAATGACTAAAAAAGACACCATGCCCCAAGTGGCAAGCTACTGGAATAAGATAGCTAACGATTTTGATGCAATTTATACGGGGGAAGGCAAATCCGGGTTCGCACGCGCGCTGGACAAAACCTTTCGAAAAGATATTTACCAAAGATTTGATTGGGTAATGGAGAAGGCGGGCGACGTCAAAGGCCAATCGATTTGCGACGTCGGCTGTGGTTCCGGTCGCTTTGTGGCGGAACTGGCCAAACGCGGTGCCAGTAAGGTGATGGGGGTGGACGTCGCTCCTTCCATGATTAAATTGGCCACCGAGCTCACCCAGAAAGAAGGAGTTTCCTCACAGTGTAAATTCCAGGTTTCCGACGTTCTTAACTGGACTCCCGATCAAAATTATGACATCACCATTGCCATTGGCTTTTGGGATTACATCATGGATCCACCGGAACGGTTGAAGCTGATCCGCAAGTTCACTAACAAGCAATTTCTTTCGGCATGGCCGCGTTATTGGACATGGCGTATGCCCGTGCGCAAAGTACGTTTGGAATACCTGGATGGTTGCCCGGTTTACTTCTTCAAGAAGGAACAGGTATACAACATGCTGGAATCCTCAGGCTACAAGGTTGTTTCCTGTGAATCGATTGGCAAGTTGTTCTGCGTGGATGCCCGTCCCGTTTAGGCAGCTCCATTGCCCACCCAATTCTTATTCTGGTTGTTTGTAGCGGTACCCGTGTATGCATACTTCGGGTACCCCATTGTTCTGCTGCTACTCAGGCTGGTAATCCATCGGCCTGTGCTGCGGCAGCCGTTCGAACCATCCGTGTCTTTACTCATTCCGGCTTATAACGAAGAACACATAATCGAACAGAAAATCCGAAATTCCCTCGACCTCAACTATCCTGCCGATAAGCTTGAGATTTTGGTAGCTTGCGATGGACCCAAGGATCGAACCACGGAACTGGCCAAGAAAGCTGCCGAGGGTACTCGTGTCAGGATTCTTGACTTCAAGAAAAATCGCGGGAAAATCCTCACCCTCAACGACGCCGTTGGCCACTGTTCCAATGAAATTGTGGTGTTTTCAGACGCCGCCGCCATGCTCTACAAAGATTCTGTAAAAACGTTGCTCATGAATTTTGCAGACCCCCAGGTGGGTGCCGCCAGCGGAAAGTATACAGTGATCAAAGCCGATGAAGTAGACGTGGGTAAGTCCGAAGATTTTTATTGGAAATACGAGACGTTTCTTAAGGTTCAGGAATCGGAACTGGCGTCAACTTTGGGAGGACATGGCCATCTTCATGCCATTCGAAAACACCTGTATCCTTTCCCTCCGCCCGGCACCATCAACGATGACTATATTATTCCTGTCTCCGTTCTTGCCAAACAATTTCGGGCAGTTTATGATCCTAAAGCCATTGTCTATGAGGAAGCCAAGGAAATGACTGGCTTCGGTCGACGCGTCCGAATCATGGCCGGCAACATTCAACAGATACGGGAAATTAAAGGCGTGATTCGTCCCTTTCGACCGCTCCCCTTGTTCTTCTTCCTATCGCACAAAGTGGTGCGCCTGCTGGTCCCCTTTGCCATGGTCGGAGCACTGATCACCAATCTGTTCCTGCTTGACTCCATTTTTTATCAGGCTTTGTTCCTCGGTCAGGTGATTTTCTATCTGCTGGCGGCCATTGGTAATTTCGTCAAGCTGCAACCACGACTCTTAATGCTGCCCTTCTACTTCACCATGATCAACGTTGCGGTCTTCTTCGGTTTCTACCACGCCATGACTAGCCGCAAACAGATGGCTTGGGAATAACTCAATGCTTTCGCGCCGGGTAGCTCCGCAAGATCTCTTCAAATTCGGTGGCCACTTGCGGCCAACTGAACCGTTGCGCAACCATGTCGAACGCCGCTTGTGCCATGTTCTTGCGCAGCTCGCTATTGCCAATCAACTCCACACACCTTCTAGCGAAGTGCTCCGGCGAATCAGCAATCGCAATGTTCATTCCGTCGTCATAAATCAACCCTTCCGCTCCGATAGTTGTCGAGACTACGGCGGTCTTCGCGGCCATCGATTCGTAAATCTTCAAACGGGTTCCACTTCCTATCCGCAGTGGCACAATGGAAACCGCCGAACCCCACAAGTAGGGCCGAATGTCCGGAACAGTGCCTGTGACCACAATGTTTCCCTTCTCCGCCAGTTTTTGAATCTCAGCGGAAGGCGTGCGCCCCACAATAGCCAGCTTCACTCCCGGAATTTTGGCTTGAATCAAGGGCAATATCTCGGCAACAAAATATCGGACGCCATCAATGTTGGGCATCCAATCCATAGATCCAACAAACACCAAATCAGCCACACTAGCTTGTGCTGTGGGTGGGGGCTCAAAGTAGTCCAGGTCAACGCCGGTTTTGATATCAGAAACTTTGGCAATGCCAAACATTTGCTCAATCTTGCGTGCGTCAATTGGCGAAACGGCAATCACATGGGCCGCCTCACGACAAGCTTTCTGCTCGCATTCCAGCATTCTTCTGTGCTGCATGCCAAAATAAGCGCGACGCAACGGGTCGCCACTGCTCTCCACATGACGCTGCCAAATCATCGATTCCACGTTGTGCTCGAACAACACCACATCGCTCAAATCAGCAAAGTTGGGAGCCGGAAAAAGGAAGTCGCAAACTACACTGTCAAATGTCTCCTTTTTTCGCAAGGAATCAATGGCATCTTTCATCGGCTGGCTCACATACCGGCTGACCGAAAGTGGCAGTCCGGAAACCAGATTGACCGCCAATTGTCCAAAAAATGCTGGCGAAGTTCTCGGCGGAACCTTGTGAGGAATGGCATAGGCACGGGTGCAATACTCGCCCGCCCTGGCCAACCCTTCCGTCTGCCCTTCCTGCGCAAAAGCAACATAGTGGATTTCATGCCGCTGATGCAATCGTTTCAACATTTCCAAAGTACGAATCTGCCCACCTTTGTTGGTAGGATGCAAAAAAGTACCGCAAACCCAAAGTATTTTCATTTCAAAATAGCCCGAACAGCCATCCCAGCATTGCTTTCACCGACGAGTTCAGTAATTCGCCGCGAAGCTTTTAAAATGGATGCATGGCGAAGGATAACAAACTATGTCTTCTATAACAAATAACCCCACCACCATTGCCGTGTTCGGACTTGGATATGTGGGTTGTGTAACAGCGGCTTGCCTGGCCAATCTGGGTCACAAAGTAATCGGAGTGGATACCGACCCAGGCAAGGTCGCAAACGTGGTCAAAGGCGAGGCACCCTTCTACGAACCCGGTTTGGAAGCCCTGGTTAAGTCCAGCGTAGAGCGGGGATTGTTAACCGCAACCACCTCCACCGCCGATGCCATTGCTGCCGCTGATATCGCCCTATTGTGCGTCGGCACGCCTTCTGAGAAGACTGGCAATCTGGGACTTGACCAACTGCGCCGCGTCGTCACCAACATTAACGCTCAACTCGCCGGACGCCAGAAGCGATTAGATGTCGCTGTTCGCAGCACCGTATTTCCAGGGACTTGTGAAGACATTGTGGAATCTGTGTTCGCTGGCAACGATCTGGTTCGAGTTGTCTCCAATCCTGAATTTTTAAGAGAAGGAACTGCCGTTAAGGATTTCCGCGAACCCTCCATCATCGTTGTCGGTGGAAGTGATCCAGCCGCAGTGGAACGGGTCGCTGGCATTTATAGTCCTCTTGGCGTGCCCCCTTGCCTGGTCAGTTTGCGAACAGCAGAAATGATCAAATACGCCTGCAATGCTTTCCATGCGGTGAAAATTTCTTTCGCCAATGAGATCGGTGCACTGGCATCTCGTATGAATATCTCGGCTGAAGAAGTGATGGATACGCTTTGCCAGGATGATCACCTGAATATCTCAAAGGCCTACCTGAAGCCGGGCTTCGCCTTCGGTGGTTCGTGTCTTCCTAAAGATCTGCGAGCCCTCAACTATCGCGCTTCTCGTTTGGATATCAAGCTGCCAATGTTGTGCAATGTGCTGGCCAGCAATGACGAACATCTAAACCGTGCCATTGACGCAGTGGCCGACCTGGGCAACATAAAGCTAGGGATCTTCGGCTTAGCTTTCAAAGAAAACACTGACGATTTGCGGGAGAGCCCCGTCGTCACCATGCTCGAATATCTTATCGGCAAAGGCCGTGACATGAAGGTGTTCGACCCGCATATTCAAATTGACGCAATCTACGGAAGCAACAAGAATTTTATTCTGAACGCCGTTCCCCATATCGGAAAACTTATGGTGGGTGGGCTGCAGGACATGTTAGGTTGGGCAGACCATATTGTAATCGCTCAAAAGCCTTCCACTGCTTTGGCCGAAGCAATTCGTGCCTCCGGGAAACCTGTCATTGACCTTGTCCGCAGCGGAACCGGACAACCGGTTTAAATTAGCCACCTAAGCTATGAGTCAACAGCGCAGCCTAACAAATAAAGCTTCCTGGCTTTTCGCAGGAAAGCTGATTGCCTTTCTACTCGCCATCGTCACGCCGTTGGTGGTGGCAAGGCGGCTGGATCTGGTGACGCAGGGCGTGTATAAGCAACTTTTTGCGGCGATCCTTTCGGCTTCCAATATTTTGCCTCTTGGTTTTGCAACATGTGCCTACTATTTTTTACCCAGTGAAAAGGAGAAACGAAACGAAATCATCTTCAACATTGTTATCGTGCTTTCTCTAGTGGGTCTTGTCGGAGCAGTTCTTGTACTGGCATTCCCACAGATTTACACGAAACTCCTGGGCGATCCCAGTCTCAGTAAATATGCCGTGTATGTTGCCTTGGCCATCCCCCTGACCGTGCTTTGCCAGGGATTTGAAACGTTGCTCATGGCCAATCAGGAAGTGCAACTCACCGCATTTCTCCTCATCCTTATCCAGGCCACCAGAACTCTTTCCATCTTCTTAGCCGTCACCATTTGGGGCACCCCCCTTTCCATCCTGATCTCTTTTTTGATCCAGGGTGCCATCATCGTGACGCTGATGTTCTGGTATCTCATCTCTCGCTTTCCAGGATTTTGGAAACACTTCGACGGCCCATTGCTGCGACGGCAAATCGCTTACGCTGCTCCCATTGGGCTTGCCGGTTTGCTTTGGATTCTGCAATTGGACATGCACAATTATTTTGTTTCCAATTTCTTTGGGGCCGCCGCCCTTGCCATCTATCAAAATGGTTGCTTCCAGTTGCCGCTCATGGGTATGATCGCCGAATCCTCAACTGCCGTAGTTCTTCCCCGTTTAAGTGAACTCCGCAAAAGTGGAACCACCCAGGAAATGCTCAATTTGGTGGCCAGAGTCATGCGCAAACTTTCCGTTCCCGCATTTGCCATCTATTTCTATTTCAGTACCGTTGCGGAGCCCTTTATGGTCTTTCTGCTCACCAACAAGTTCCGCCCCAGCGCCCTTATTTTTTCCGTCAATCTGCTTTTAATCCTCACCACCATCTTTCCAGCCGACCCGCTGATGCGCACCTTTCCTGAACGTCGAATGTATTTCATTAAATTTCAGTGCTTTCTGCTTCCCGCATCGGCTCTCATGCTGTGGTGGGCCACTCCAAAATTCGGACCCTATGGAGCCATCGCTGTCGTAGCAGCAGCCGGAACCATTGACCGACTCTTCGCTGCCTTCACTTTCAGCCGTATTCTCAAAGTCACTCGCACAGATTTTCCGCAGTTTTACGATATTGGACGTACCGCTTTATCGGCAGTAGTGGGTGGCGCAGCTTCCCTGGCAGTTAAGCATCAAATGATGGCATGGCAACCGGTTGAAACTTGGCGGACACTGTTTATCCTGCTCGCTTGCACCTCAATCACGTTCGCCATTGTCTATATTTTCATGTTGTTCCTTACCGGGTTCCCTGACGACGATGAAAAAGCACTGCTGCGACGCTTTCTGCCCATTTCGCTGAAAGCCAAGCTGGTTTAAGCAGACGCATCAACCCGTTACGATAAACTAGGAAGAGAGGACGATTTCATGTGTGGAATAGCCGGATTCGTCGGCGAATTTGAAACTCACTTCGGGGAACAGGTCGTCCGCTGCATGACGCAATCCATGGCCTTGCGCGGACCCGACGCCGAAGGTCTGGAATCCTGGCCCGGAGCCACTTTCGGTCATCGCCGCCTCTCCATCTTCGACCTCAGCGAACTCGGCAAACAACCGATGCTCTCCCCAGACCGCCAAATCGGCGTGGTGTTCAACGGGGCCATCTATAACTTCCACGAACTACGCCTTGAATTAGAAGCAGCAGGTTACCAATTCCGCAGCCGTACCGACACTGAGATTCTGGTTCATGGCTATCGTCATTGGGGCATCCATAAAATGATCCCCAAACTGCGCGGCATGTTCGCCATCGGTATCTGGGATGCCCCCAATCGCAAAACATTCCTCTTTCGTGACCGGCTAGGCGTCAAGCCGTTACTCTACACCGTCAACGATGGAAAACTGGCCTTCGCCTCCACCGCCAGAGCCTTGCGCGATGCCGGATTTGCGCCAACCATCGACGAAAATGGCATTACCGAATTTCTTGAATTCGGATACGTTACCGATGACCGTTCCATCTACAAAGGCATCCACAAAGTCCCCGCTGGCGGTCTCATTGAATGGAGCAATGGGACTCTTAAATCAAGCTCCTATTGGCAGCTCCCCAGTGTTGAAACGGAATCCAAAATTCGATTTGAAGAAGCCGTTGATCAAACTGAACTCCTCTTTCTGGATGCCGTCAAACTCCGTCTGGAAGCCGACGTTAAAGTAGGAGCGCTCCTCAGTGCAGGCATTGATTCCAGTCTGGTGTGTTGGGCCATCGCCAAACTTGGTGGCAATATCGGGGCCTTCACCATCGGCACACCCAACAGTCCACTGGACGAATCGGCAGATGCCGCCTCCACGGCCCGCGCTTTAGGAATTCCCCATCAGATCATCACCGTGGCCTCAGACGATTCACCCAGCGTCGATGAACTTGTTTCCGCTTATGGGGAACCCTTCGCCTGCGCTTCAGCCTTAGGCATGCTGCGTGTTTCCAAAGCCGTCAAACAGGAAGCCACAGTGTTACTCACCGGCGATGGTGGCGACGATATTTTCCTCGGTTACCCTGAGCATAAAAACCTCTGGATGGCCCAGCAATTGGCGGCCAAGTTGCCCAAGTTCACGCTTTCTTCCTGGCAACAGATTCGCGGCGCATTTCCCAATTCCGGCCTGCTCAAACGCGCCAAACATTTTATGGATTACGCCACCGGCGGCGTCGGCGCTGTGGCCAATGTCCACGATGGCTTGCCCGTTTACTGGCAAAATAATCTGCTTGGAGCACGACTCAAAGATCTTTCCGTGAGCCAGCGTCAAATTCCCTGGTCGCAAAGCTCCGCCAAAAATCTTCTCGTCGAATTCCTGGAATACGACCGTAAAACCCGCTTCACCGGCGAATACATGACCAAAGTGGACGGCGGCGCAATGCGCTACGCCGTGGAAGCACGCTCCCCTTTTCTCGATCACAAACTGTGGGAATATGCTGGTTCCCTGCCCTGTGGTCTTCGTCTTCACAACGGATCTCTGAAAGCTATCCTGCGTGAAATTGCCCGCAGAAACATCGGCGAAAGAGTTGCCAAAGGTGCCAAGAGAGGCTTCGGTATTCCCGCCACCCGCTGGCTAGCCGGACGCTGGGGTCCCCACTTTCAGCAGGCCATGGAAAATTCCCACTTAGCTCGCGAAGGCTACATTCAATCCAGCAAAGTTCTCGACCTTTGGAAGCAAACTTCAGCCCATGGCGAAGTCCCCAATCAACTGTGGTACCTCTATGTGCTTGAAACCTGGTTGCGCCATGAACAGTCGCGACCCACTGTTCCGCAGCCCCAACAGCTTAGCCGGGCATGACGAATAAGCTCCGAGTTTTAATTGTTGCCCCCTCCCTGCGCATCACCGGTGGCCAAGCCGTTCAGGCCGCACGCCTCATGCAGGAACTGCAGGCGTTCCCGCAAGTGGAAGTAGCCTTCCAAGCCATCAATCCCACACTGCCCGGTCCTTTGCATTTTCTCCAGCAAATCAAATACGTCCGCACCATTGTCACGGAAACCACTTACCTCATTGCACTGCTAATTCGCATTTGGCGTTATGACGTGATTCATCTGTTCAGTGCTGGCTATTGGTCATTTCTATTGGCCCCTGCTCCAGCCATTCTATTCAGCAAGCTCTTCGGGAAAAAGACCATTCTCAACTATCGCGATGGCCAAGCTGAAGATCATCTCAACAAGTGGCCCATTGCCATCCGCATCATGAGTCTGGTAGACCGCATTGTCCCGCCCAGCGGCTTTCTCGTCAAAGTGTTTGCCAAATTCGGATTGCCAGCCACCTACATTTCCAACATCGTGGACACCACGCAATTCAACTTTCGTTCCCGTCCCACTCCAAGTCCCAAGTTCTTTCACAATCGCGGAATGGAGCCTCTTTACAACATCCCCTGCACTATTAAAGCTTTCGCCATCGTGCAGCAGAAATACCCCGATGCATCCCTGACCCTGGCTCACGACGGCCCACTTCGACAGCAGCTTGAAGCCATGGTCCAGGAGCTAAACTTAAGCAACGTCCAGTTCCTGGGCTTTGTCGACCAAACCCGCATGCGCCAACTCTACGAGGCTGCCGAAATTTACCTGATGAGCCCCAACATCGACAACATGCCCGGCTCCATTCTGGAATGCTTCGCCTGCGGACTCCCCTTCGTTTCCACCGCTGCCGGTGGCGTTCCATTCATTGTCGAAAATGAAAAAACCGGACTGCTGGTTCCCATCAACGATCATCAAGCCATGGCCACCGCCGCTCTCCGGCTAATAGAAGAACCAGGCCTTGCCACCGCACTAACCACGCAAGGATTCATGGAATGCGCCCGCTACCAAGGTCCGCAAGTGGCCCAACAATGGGTTACGCTATACAACGAATTGATGACTACAGCAAATTAGCCCATGCCTTTACCTGCCCAAATTTCTCGCCGTCTGTTTCTTGCCGCCATCCCGGCACTTGCCGCCGCCTCTGCTCGCCTAAACATTAAAAAACTCATCACCCGCAAGCACACCATCGGCAATCGCGATTATCTTTTTCTGGAAATTGAAACCGATGGCGGCATCACTGGACTCGGTGAAGGCTCTGTTTCCGGACGTGTGGAAATCGTCGAACAGGCCATCCAATGGTTTGCCCCGTTCCTCATCGGCAAGCCAGCAGGTGGCATTGAAGACCATTGGAACCGCGCTTATTATCAACTCTCGCGCTATCGCAACGGTCCCATTCTGATGACCGCTCTGGCCGCCATTGACATTGCTCTGTGGGATATTGAAGCCCAACGCCAGGGCGAACCACTTTGGAGGCTCCTTGGGGCCGCTGAAGCCAATCCCATGCGTGTCTACTATAGCCACTGGAGCCATGACTTGGAACCACGCACTCCAGAAAAGCTCGCTGCCTTAGCCGCCAAAACAGTAAAGGATGGCTGGACGTGCCTCAAGTGGGTCTTACCCAAAGGCGGATCGGAATCGGAACGCTTACACCGATTAGTCGCTGAAGTAGAAGCCGTCCGACGCGGCGGTGGACCCAACCTGGACATTGGCCTGGAAATGTGGGAAACCTTCAGCGTTCGTTCTGCCATAGAATTGGCCAAGGCCGTCGCCCCTTTCCGTCCCATGTTTATTGAAGAACCAACTTGGCGCGAAACTCCGCAGGCTCTTGGAGAAATCGCGTCGAAAAGTCCCGTGCCACTGGCTGGTGGGGAAGGTCTCATCTCCCGCTACGAATTCAAACAGCTACTTGATGCCAAAGGTGCGCAAATCATCCAGCCCGACGTTATCCACTGCGGCGGCATAACTGAGATCCGCAAAATTGCCGCCCTTGCCGAACTTTATGGTGCCGAAATTTCACCGCACATGTATTACGGACCCATAGCCCATATCGCCTCTTTGCACTCCATGTCAGCCGTAAGAAACTTCCTCATGCAGGAATGGGATGCAGGTATGGAATCCACATTCGCCGCCGTCACCAAAAACACGTTTCCCTTAGTCAAGCAAAGCCACGTCACACTAACTGAGACGCCTGGCTTGGGACTCAAAATGGATTGGACGGAATGGGATCGCCTTTACCCCTACAAGTCTCAAAGCCTGCGCCCACCGGGCGGCCAATAACACAACACCATCAAGCTGCCCTCGCGCTATCATCAAAAATAGTCATGCATAGCCGATTCCTGACCTTACTCCTTTTCGCCATTCCCTACGCCTGGTCACAAAAACCAGTCACGCTCGATGCCCTTTCCGGATCACGCGTTCGCGGTGCAGGTGGTGGCGCCATCACCTGGACACCAGATAACAAAAGTTTCGCTTACACAGAAGGCAAAGGGCTAATGCTTTATGACGCCGCCACTCAGAAGAAATCGGAACTAGCCAACCTGGAAGCTTTGGATGAACTGGTCGTCGCCTCGCAAGGCAAGCCAGTGTTCGATTGGGAAAATCGCCGCGTCCGCGAAGACCAAATGCAGTGGACCCCCGATGGCCGCCGCTTCCTCTATGCTCAAGACGGCGACATCTTCCTATGGGATCAAGGTTGGAAACAATTAACCGCCACCCCAGACCAGGAACGCGACGCCCGCCTTTCTCCCGATGGCAATAGCGTGGCCTTCCGTCGCGATAACGATCTCTACGTCATCACCATCGCCACCAAACAGGAACAGCGCATCACCACCGGCGGGTCAGATCTTCTGCGCAACGGTCGCCTGGATTGGGTCTATCCCGAAGAGCTCAGCTTGTCCCGCGCCTTCTGGTGGTCCCCTGATTCCCAAAGCATCGCCTACCTGCAATTCGACGTCAGCAAGCAGATGACCCACCCCCACGTCGATATGGTCACCGCTAATCGAGCCGTCTATGAACCCGAGCGTTACCCCAAAGCAGGTTCGCCCAACGCCGATGTGAAACTGGGTGTGGTTAGTGCTGCTGGTGGCGAAACAAAATGGATGAGCGTCACCGGTTCCGCTGATACCCTGTTAGCCCGCGTGGATTGGACCCCCGATAGCAAAGAACTGTTCGTTCAAAAACTGCCCCGCGTACAAAATCGTCTGGAATTATTGGCCGTCAATGTTTCCAGCGGTTCCCCACGCACTGTTCTGGAAGAAAAAGATTGGGCCTGGATCAACGTTCATTCCATGCTCCGCTTCCTTCCCAATACGAATCAATTCCTGTGGGCCAGTGAACGCAGCGGATTCCGCCATCTCTACATTTATTCCATCAAAGGCGAACTGCAAAAGCAGATCACCAGTGGCGATTGGGAAGTTTCCGAAATCACCGCCATCAATGAAAAGGAACAGACTGTCTATTTCACCTCAACCGCAGTCAGCCCATTGGAACGTCATCTGTACAGTGCAAGTTTCAAAGGCGGCGACCTAAAGAAACTGACCACCGCAGCAGGCACTCACTCCATATCCATGAGTCCCAACGGCGCATTTTTCATGGATACCCATTCCAGCTTCACCGAACCATCGGGCAGAACCATTCACGATTCCACCGGGAAGCAGCTAGCCGTCTACCGCGAACGCGATCATAAAGTGCTCACTGATTATCAGATTCTGCCCACCGAAATCGTCCAAGTGAAAAGTGAATTTGGCGACACCATGTATGCCCGCCTGATCAAGCCACCAAACTTCGATCCCACCCGCAAGTATCCAGCCATTGTGATGATTTACGGTGGTCCTGGAGCGCAAACCGTGCGCAATAGCTTTGCTGGACTGAGTTGGGATCAAGCACTGGCCCACAAAGGTTTTGTCATCTGGCAAATGGATAACCACGGCTCGGCCGGTCGTGGCCACAAGTGGGAATCCAGGGTGTTTCGTCGTCTTGGGGAACAGGAACTGTCCGATCAAAAGGTGGGCTTGGCCCATCTTGTATCCATGGGATTCGTGGACCCGAATCGCTTAGGAATGTACGGTTGGAGCTACGGCGGCTTCATGACGCTCTACACGCTGTTCAATTCCCCGAAGACCTTCAAAGCCGGAATCGCCGGTGCTCCGGTTACAGACTGGCGTCATTACGACACCATCTATACGGAGCGCTACATGGACATCCCCGGTGAAAATTCCGCAGGTTACAAATACAGTTCCCCATTGAATCAGGCCGCAAATCTGGAAGCCAAATTGATGATCGTTCACAACATTGAAGACGATAATGTTCTGTTCCAAAACTCCATGCAAATGATGGACGCATTGCAGCAAGCCAACAAGCCATTTGAAACCATGATCTATCCACAGAAAAATCATGGAGTCAGCGGCCCGGCAAGCAAACACATGCTGCAAACGTTGACCAGCTTTTTCGAAAGGACTTTGAACTAGAACTCCTGATATCCAATACCGAGCCGTGACCTTCCCGCAATTGCGTTGTCAGCGTGCATCGGTGTCCATCCGCAGCCCAGATAAATGGCCGGTAGAGTAGGAGGGGACCAAAGTGCCCCTCCCCTCGTCGAACCGGACGTGCAGATTTCCCGCATCCGGCTCTCCTGCAAACCTTCGTC
>JAYWBH010000535.1:0-4239 GCA_043781815.1 Bryobacterales bacterium
GGACTCATTCAACCTAACATCCAACTCCGGAACACTCGGTCAAAACCGGACATTCTTACTTTGCTGGGATTAGGACATTTCTACTTTGCCTTGACACACGCGAGAGAGACCGACTTTCAACTCAACGGAATACTGGGAATACTGGGTCGGAATACTGGGAATACTGGGTCAGCCTGAACTTACACCTTTTCGACTTACCAATAAGGAGGCAGAGCCGAGTACCACAATTTTCGTGTTTGTACCACGATGCAAAAAAGAACAATTTTACAGCTCATTTAGGCGAGTTGGAAATTTATAGAAATTTATATCGAGGATATCGCTTTGTTCACGCTCGCAGATTCCGACTTGCCTCACCAATTGTTACCTTGGAGCTCGCTCGCAGTCGGATGTTAAACTAAGCCATAACTTATTCAAACTAATAACTTTTTGTGATTGATTTCAAATCTGAGAGAATCTAGGAATAGTGCCAGCTTGCTCTGCCTCCGTTTCACATCATGATTAAAGGGTAAGTTCAGGCTGACCCAGTTCTTTAGTTCTTTAGTTCACGTCGTAATTAAAAGGTAATTCAGGCTGACCGAGTTTTCTCAAAGTGGATACAAATGAACTTGATGCATCGTCTGATCTCTAAGCGGACAGCCATGATCCTATTCAACTTGGGTATGGGGATTTTCCTATTTGCCAGCGGCGAAGTGACACTGGAACCTGACTCAATTGTGGCGGTAATCGTGGTCGTCGTCATCATGAATTTCGTTGCGTGGAGATCGGGAAAGGAGTTCCTGGATTGGAAGTGAATCCGCAGGATACAAACCCCTATTCTATAAGTTTGTATTTGTGGGGTCGTGGGATGGAAAGTCGTAAACTTCCAACAACGCACTCTACGGTGCAAAAAGGAGAACCAGCCACGACTAACTAAGAACAATAGCAAATTGAACGGTCCATACGGTACCAGTTATGCCAAGAGAAGTTCTAATTGGAAAGTGGATTCAACAAGGTAGCGAAGTGTTTGCAGACGACACGTGCAAGTTAATTGAAGACAAGATTGAAGGATTCAAGAAACTTGCTATTCGAGATTATGGCTGGATTGTCCTCTTTGAGGATCCCAAGACTGGATCACTTTGGGAACTGAGCTATCCCGATAGCGAACTACATGGTGGAGGCCCACCAATGTTGAAGCGGACAAACTCTACCGAGGCTGTCAAGTTATATCCCGATTGGAAAAACTGTTGACTGAGATTGTGGCCGGAGGAAATATCTCAGTGATTTATCCATCGCGAGCGTCTTCGGATCAATAGGCTTAAGTTCATCGGGACCCTATGAAGCACGCTGACCAGTGAATCTTCCTGCATTCACTAGCAGATTCCGGGATTGACGAACCTGCTTCCACATACCCAATGTTGACGCTGGAAGACCCAAGCCACTCATTCACATTTCACGTGCCATAGCAATCTTCGATTGAGCCGATAAGAAATTCCATCTTGCCTGTTTGCTTCGCTTTCGCTACTGTCTAGTATCAAGCTTAACTGCGGCTGACTCATGTTCTGTCAGCTATCCGTGTCGCTCCCTGTCCAAGCGGCCCACCAACCCAACTAAAATGATTTTCCAAGAGCCGCAGTGAGCCCATTTTTGTTTATCTTTTTATCAAACGAACTGAGGAGTTTTTCATGATGAATAGCCAGATGTCGCTAGCAGGTAAAGTTGCCAGGCTTAGTGAACGATTACGAAGTCCCGAGTGGCGTCAATATGGAAAGCTGCTTCTTATGGGCAAGATTTCTGGAATCGGGTTGGTGGCATTGATCGCCATGATTTCCAACCCGGCCATTATGGGCATGCGCGCCTTTGCCGCAGACCCTGTCTTAAAAGCCAATGACATTGTGAATCCATTAAATACACTATGGGTTCTACTCGCGGCTTTTCTGGTTTTCGGCATGCAAGTCGGATTCACCATGCTGGAAGCTGGCTTTTGCCGATCCCGCGAAACCGTCAACGTCCTGATGGAATGTATTGTCGATACCTGCCTTTGCGGCCTTCTCTTTTACGCCTTTGGATTTGCCTTCATGTTCAGTCATGGCAACGGGTGGATTGGTCTTAACTGGTTCTTCCTCGACGGCGTCCCTGCTACTTATGAAACAACAGGCGTGGCCTTCCTCGCGTTCTGGCTATTCCAATTTGCATTCGCCGATACTTGCTCCACCATCACTTCAGGTGCCATGATCGGTCGCACTGGTTTTGTCGGCGACCTCCTATACAGCTTCGCAGTCTCCGGTTTCATCTACCCCATCATCGGCCATTGGGCCTGGGGTCCAGATGGATTTTTGGCAACCATGGGCGCCCCCAATATGTTCCTTCCTTGGGTCGGCACCAGCTTCCATGACTTCGCCGGATCCACCGTGGTTCACACCATTGGCGGCATGGTAGCACTGGCCGGTGCAATTGTACTTGGCCCGCGCCTTGGTCGCAAATTCAAGCGCGATGGCGGCGGACCAATGATGCCGCATGATTTGACCATCGCCGCATCGGGTGGCTTGCTGTTGTGGTTCGGCTGGTACGGATTTAACCCCGGCTCAACCCTTTCCGCCATGGATTTTGAAGGAGTGGGACGCGTGGCCGCCAACACAACATTGGCTGCTTGCGGCGCCGGTTTATCGGCAATGTTCACAGCATATTTTTACTGCAAGAAGTGGGACGTCAGCTTCACAGTAAACGGATTCCTGGCCGGATTAGTGGCCATCACTTGCCCTTGCTATTGGGTCAGCCCAGGTGGGTCAATCCTCATTGGAGCCATCGCCGGTGTGATCGTCGTGTTGGGTGTTGAGCTGTTGGAATACCTGCGCATTGACGATCCGATTGGCGCTGTTCCAGTCCATGGCATCTGCGGAATTTGGGGTACGCTGTCACTGGGCCTGTTCGCCTGCGGTAAGTATGGTTCCACTGGCCAGTTTGCACCCGACCATTCTGCACCGCTCAAAGGCCTGTTTTATGGTGGCGGCACACAGGTTCTGATTGCTCAACTGATTGGTAGTGCAATCGTCACTTTCTCGACGTTTTTTGTGGCTTACCTGGTGATGTGGGTAGTCAACAAAATGGGTGTGTTGCGCGTTTCCGCAGAAGGCGAACAGTACGGGCTTGATCTGCATGAACATGGCATTAGCGCCTATCCTGAGTACGTGATTTCCTCCACCGGCAGACCCGCAGGAATGGCCAGCTCCGGTGATCGTTAACAGCATTTGAATCAGTAGTGAACCATCCTCGTCTGCGGCTGGAATCAGGCAATTTTGTTGCTCCGAAACCAGCCGATGGCGAGGATTCTTTATTTTCCCCAACCCAATAAGTTGGCTACACTATAGCTTTCCCCACCCATGAAAATTGATTCCAACCTTCAAGCTCCACAACTGGCCCCCGCCGTTCGAGCTCTGTTCGATATTGCTGCCGTCAAGATCCGTTCTCTGAATGATTCCTGGAGCCCTGGCGCTGGTTCCCCAGTCTTTACTTCCGGCGGAAAATACACCAGTCGCGGTTGGACGGAATGGACGCAAGGGTTTCAATTTGGCTCAGCCTTGCTGCAGTTCGATGCTACTGGCGACGCTGAGTTCCTGCGCATTGGACGCACCCGCACGGTGGAAGTGATGGCCCCACACATCACCCACATTGGCGTGCATGATCATGGCTTCAACAACGTCAGCACTTACGGAAATCTGCTGCGCTTATTGAAAGAAGGCCGCATGGAAGCCAACCCTTGGGAACAGAATTTTTACGAACTTGCCCTGAAATGTTCCGGAGCTGTGCAGGCTGCGCGCTGGACAAATATCAGCAATGGCGGCGGCTTCATCTATTCGTTTAACGGGCCGCATTCCTTGTTTGTGGATACGGTGCGCACGGTGCGCGCCCTGGCCGTGGGACATCGGTTGGGTCATGCTCTGTTTACTGAAAATGACAAGCGTGTTTCTTTGCTGGATCGCATGTTGTGGCACATGGATGCGACGGCGCGTTATTCCATTTACTATGGTGAAGGCCGCGATTCTTACGACGTCTCAGGTCGCACGGCTCACGAAAGTGTTTTCAATACCAACGACGGCAACTACCGCTGCCCCAATTCGCAGCAAGGGTACGCACCCTTCAGTACTTGGACCCGCGGGCTGGCTTGGGCAATTTGCGGATTCGCCGAAGAGCTGGAGTTTCTGGAAACCATCAGCGATGTGGAATTGGAACCCCACGGGGGTCGCGCAAAAGTGGTTGCGTTCC
>JAYWBH010000536.1:0-4238 GCA_043781815.1 Bryobacterales bacterium
ATGCAGGTAGAACCAAGGAACTGGTGATTCCATTTACACGGGTCACTGGAATATGTTCGCTGTCCGGATTCACTGCCACCACGGCCCGCACCTGCGGCAAGAATTCGCCGATTTCATTCGTGTCGTTGGATTCGCGAACAGAAGTAACTTCGCTCAATCCCATTTGCGTTGCGCAGTTGATCATCCCGGGATAAACATGAAGCCCCTTGCCATCGATCACTTTTATGGATTTCGACGCTGTCACCTTCGCGCCAAGCTCCACAATTTTGCCGTTGGCCACAACAATAGAGCCTCCTGCGATGTCAGCGGACGTCACTGGATGGATGGTCACATTGCGCAGAATAAAGGAATCCTGGGCAATCAGCGGGACGGTGAACAGCAAAAACTTAGCGATCTTCATTGGTGGATGGTTTCCTTGCTGGAGTCTTAGATTTTTCTTCCAAAGCTTTCTTTTTGGCTTCCTTGGCTAGACGTTCCGACCCGTCCTGGTCGCGATCAAAGTACAAATTCCCGTCAATGAAAACTTTCTGCGGCACCGCGTAGCTGGAAAGCGGATGCTTATTCCACACCACTAAATCCGCGCTCTTGCCCACTTCAATGGACCCGATCATGTCATCCACTTTCATGTGTCGTGCAGGATTAATGGTCACCAGGGCCAAGGCTTGTTCTTCAGTCAGACCACCGTATTTCATGGTCTTTGCCGCTTCCGTATTCAGTCGTCGCATCAAACCCGCGTCGTCTGAATTCACCGCAGCCAGCACGCCCTTGTTGGTCATCACTGCCATGTTGTAAGGGATGCCATCGACCACTTCCATTTTGTAAGCCCACCAATCGCTGAATCCCGATCCGCCCACGCCATGCACCGCCATTTCCTTCGCGATCTTGTAGCCTTCCTGCACATGTTGAAAGGTGGCAATGCGGAATCCGAATTCTTCAGCCACGCGCATCATCATCAACATTTCATCGCCCCGATACGCATGGCAATGGACCAGTCGTTTACCTTCCATGATTTCAACTAGGGGTTCCAGCCGCAGATCGCGCCTGGGTTCCACAGTGCTTGATCCGCCTTTGAAATCGGCCCAAGCTTTTTGATATGCCTGTGCTTCAGTGAACGCTTGTCTATACACATCCTCCACGCCCATACGGGTGGCTGGATACCGCAGCACCGTGGCTGGTGTAACGGGTCCGTTTGCATTGCCGGAGCGCTTGGGGTTTTCACCCAATGCAAATTTGATTGAAGGCGGACCGCCTGCAAACAGCATCTCAGCTCCAGATTTTCCCCAACGCATTTTGATCAGTCTGTTCTGTCCGCCAATGGCATTAGCGCTGCCATGGAGGATGTTGGCAGTGGTCACTCCACCTGCCAGCGCCCGATAAATGGCTACACTTTCCGGATCTACAAAATCCTCAATTCGAACCATGGAGGATACCGATACAGACCCTTCATTGATCCCCCCTGCCTGCACGGCAATATGAGAGTGCGCATCGATCAAACCAGGGGTTAGGTGCATTCCGTTGGCATCGACGATTCGCGCTCCAGGGGGTGCTGTGATGTTTGGACCCACCTGCTTGATCTTGCCATCTTCAATCAGAACCGATCCCTTAAACGTGCCCTTGGTAATGGTATAGACCGTGGCATTTTGAACGATAGTGGTTTCGGCGAACGTGGCCGCTGCAGTTAGTAGAAAAAGTGCAAATCTCATTTCTGGTCTCCTGTGCGTGGACGCCTTCCTGTTGCACCTGGTGGCACCGCTGTGGCTGGTGCTGCATCGGGTGAAGGTACAAAGTGAATGCCATCTATAAATACATATTGAATAGTCGATTTCTCAGCCAGCAGGTCGCCTTTGCTGATTACCAGGTTGGCAATCTTCCCTTTCTCAATGGAACCTAACCGGTTGGCGATTCCGAATATTTCCGCCGTGGAAAGGCTTAAAGCTTTCACCGCATCATCATGACTCAACCCTCGTTCCACCGCCAGTCGGACGCCTTTTATAAATTCAACGGGCGTCTGTCCATCGGAGTAGAACGCGAACTTCACGCCATCCTTGGCAAGAGCTGCCGGAGTGCTGGGGGCATTCTCACGAACCTCCAACGTTCGAAGCAATTCTTCCGCATCGGGGTCGCCATTGGGAATTTTTGCAGGCCATTTGGCACTCACCAGAACTGACACTTTTCCTTGCTTCAACTGTTCTGATGTCCGGTAACCTTCCTGCGCGCCATATAAAACAAACGGCATATTCAATTCCGACGCCAATCGCATCACCCGTTCCATCTCCACTTTCGATCCCGCTGGTAGCAGTAATCGACCTGACTCTTTGATGCCTTCCAAGGCTCGATCATAGGCCGGACGTTGTTTACCAGCAGGGTTCGCCTGATACGCAGCCTTCGTTTTTTCGTAGTAATCAAGGTCGATGAAAATTTGTCGAACGTAGGCATACACGCCCATACCAGAACTGGGAAATCCACGGGCAGCGCCTTGGCCACCAGCTCCAGCAAGAGTCATGTATTGACCCGCAGGCGATTCCACAATCATTTTCGAAGGATTGTCACCGGCCATATTTACCACCGCGCCCTGACCTGCAAATATTCCGGTTGTAGGAAAGGTAACTACGCTGGTGAACCCGGCGTTGCGTGCGGAATCAATGCGCGGATCGTTGGCCCGCACTTTATCTGCGGCGCGTTCCCAACTGGTAGTCCGAGGCCGATCCTCAGGCCCTCGCGCAGGTGGGGTCGCAGGGGCAGTGGTTGTTGGTGCGATCACCGGAGGTGGAATAAGTCCAACAGTGCTGAGCCCGTCAATCAAGCCCGGGTAGACGGTCAACCCATCGCCTTCAATGATCCAAGCCCCAGCAGGGATGCTCACGTTTTCACCAACGGCTTCAATCAAGCCATCTTTCAATATCACCGTGCCTTTGTTCAACACGGGTCCGGAAATTGTTACGATTTTCGCGTTGCGGATGGCAACCGTGGTTTGGTTTTGCGCAACCGCAAGCAGGGAGAAGAAAACAAACCCCAAGCTTCTGATCATTTTATATAGTATGCCACTTGAGGTTGTCTATAAATTACATCAGCCAGGCAATTCAGGCATTGCTCCTAGTACACATCATGCAAACCGTAACCAGAGTGCACCACCTGAAAGCAGCCTTCTTCGCTTGCGTAATCCTTGTGCATTTCACTGCTGCCTGCAGTTCGATAACCTCTAACACCACAATCAAACCCAAGGATAGTTTTATATTAGGGAACAATCAGCACGGGGCCTTTGAAGTGAAATTGAAAAATGTCAAATTGAAGAATGTTTCAAGAACTGCTCTGGACGTGTATCGTGCTCCCGTCGATGGTGGTAAACACTCCTCGCAAACAGTCCAACCCGGTGAACAGATAACGGCCAAAGTAGAATCGAACACTGCCTTGATCATTGAGAATAAATCAGACCAGAGTGCATCGGTAGATCTCACTATAACCGGCGATACTGGTTTATCCATGGGCTACAAAAACTAACTGCGATTCGGTATTTGCCAGGTATATTATGGAGAAATGCCCAGTTCTGATGACCTTCTCGGTCACTTCGAATGTCATTCCCCGCAAGGGATTCGCGATGTCTTAGCCGCTGGAATCAGCCCTACAGAGCCGATTGGTGGCAAGGCCCCCATCGTCTGCCTGATTGAAATGTATCTCCGCTCTCCGAAATTTGTAGAGTGTCTGCAAGTGATGCTGGATGCTGGGGCCGACATTGAAGATCCTATTCTGAAAGCTATTCTGCTGGACGATGCAGGCACTCTCCGCCGACTATTAAAACCCATTGATCTGAAGCGTAAGCACTTCATGGAATGTACGTTCACTTCGCTGAAAGGAGTGACCGCGCTGCACATTTGCGCGGAGTACAATTCCGTACGCTGCGCTGCTGTTCTTGTGAAAGCTGGAGCGAACGTCAACGCCCGTGCCGCAGTGGATGCCGATGGGCTGGGCGGGCACACGCCTCTTTTCCACACGTTGAATCAGCACAAAAACTTTTGTCGACCCATGATGGAACTGCTAATCAAAGCAGGGGCCAAGTTGGATGTTCGATTGAAAGGGCTGGTATGGGGCGGAGGCTTTGAATGGGAGACCGTCCCATAAGCGCTAAGATAAGGAGATGGTCTTGACCAAAGCGAATTTGAATCGTGGACGAATGGTGCGATTAAAGCAAGCACCCTTCGATGATGCGTGCAAAAGTTCTTCATAGACAGTCGCCGGAACAT
>JAYWBH010000537.1:0-4235 GCA_043781815.1 Bryobacterales bacterium
TGCTCTCGCGGATTTGGCGTCCACGCCAGGTGAACTTGTACCACCAGTTCTTCGAGCCTCTCTGTTTGTAGACTGACATCGCGACTGCTCCCAGAATACGTCTGCCGCGTGCGTGGTCCAAGAGATTTCTGCGTCTCCGTTGAAGATTGCTGAACCGGCTGTGATCGCGTGCGATCCTTTTCCACGCGTCGCGCGGCGCGGTTCTTCTTATCGGCCATCCGCCAAATGGCGGATTCGCACGTGCATGTTTCCGCCAGCTCAAGCGGCTGATTCCGTGGACGATGTCTTCTAAATCCACGGGCCCCATCCGCCATTCCTTTATGTTCCACTACGGCCTTCCCCGTCGCAAAACCGCCGCCCCATGTGGGCGGGAAAACGGAGCGAGCAATAGAAGACGTCTTTGGACGTCTTCTACGACCGGTTCCGAAAGCAAAGACGTCCATGGACGTCCTTGCCGAACGTGGCCAGTTTTCCGAGCTCGACAAACATATCCAATCTTGTATAATCGGGAAGTGTCGAGTCGGAAGCCAATCGCCTGGATGGGTGACAGTCGGGCCCGGTTGCAAGCGGCCCCGGCTGACATTCGTTCGGACGCGGGCTACCAATTGGGCTTGGTGCAGCGCGGCGAAGTGCCTGAGGATTTTAAGCCGATGCCGGATGTCGGCTCGGGCGTAATGGAGATCCGCGTTCACGGTGACAACGAGTATCGGGTGTTTTACGTTGCCCGATACGAGGAAGCCGTCTACGTACTCCACTGCTTCGTCAAGAAGACCCAGGCGACCCGTAAGGCCGATCTCGACTTGGGCAGAAAACGCTACGCTGCCTTGATGGAGGCGCGGAAATCGAAATGAGGGAGAAAGCCATGAAGGCCACGATTGATACGACGATCACCATGGGAAGCGGTGACGTTTTCACCGACCTCGGTTTCTCGCCCGCCGAATCCCGCAACCTGCGCATCCGGTCAGAGATGATGACGGCGTTGCGGAAGTTTATCGAAAAGGAAGGCTTGACCCAAGCCGACGCGGCAAAGCGCCTGAAGGTGAGTCAGCCTAGGGTCTCCGATCTGACACGTGGCAAGATCAGTCGGTTTTCGCTGGACACGCTCGTCAACATGCTTACTGACGTCGGCCTGGAGGTTGACTTCCGCATCAAGCCGCCGTCCCGACGAGTGGCCTAGCTTATTGGCTATGCTTGAAGGTGATATTTGAAATTACTCGGAACAATCATGTCTCTCCCTACGGCTTACCTTGTCTCGACCAAGAACCTAGACGGATTTCTAAATGCGCTGAAGACCGCAAAGGCACCCGCCAGGGTGACCAATAAGTTCCTTCAGAATCTCGAGTTTTCGAGCTCCGCTGATCGCCTCTTCATCGGCCTGCTCATCTAGGCTTTACTGACGACTCTGGTGTGCCAGCGACGCGGTACTTTGACTTCTTAGACCAGTCTCAGTCCGCACGCATTCTGGCGGACGCCGTCCGTGAAGCATATAGCGATCTGTTTGCGGTGAATGTTAAGGCCAACGAACTCTCGGTAGACGAAGTCAAGAACAAACTCAGAACACTTACCCAGGGGAAAAACTCCGAAGGCGTGCTGGCCTCGATGGCGAAAACATTCAAGGCGCTGACGGACCTGGCGGATTGGCGCAGTTCAACTGTCCCGCCCCCCTCCAGCCCAACCTCCAGACCCTGCAGTCGTCGCGCATGAGGATGATCCGGGTAAGCAGCCACCCGCCAAGCCCGTTGAAGAGCAGCATCGGGACAGTTCGACCCGCCTCAGGCTGAAGGAACTGCACTACAACATCCAGATCGTCTTACCTGAGACCCGGGACGTCGCCGTTTTTGATGCGATCTTCGAAAGCTTAAAGAAGCACCTGCTTTAGACGGTCGATTATATGGACGACCAACTATACTCATTCGCGTTTCGAGGCCTTCTCACAGACAATGCTTTGGACCGAACCCCACGCGTTCCTAGGATTCCGCAGTCCGCCGCGATCGACGCAGCGATAGCGAAGAGCGTTGCTCTAGAGCTCCTGGACGAGGAATGGGTGGCGCGCGCTCGTCGCATGGCCACGGTGTACGCGGCGATTGCCGCGTTTGACAACTCTGCCCGGGAGTTTGTAGCGAAGCGGCTGCTCGAAGGTCCGCCTCCGCGTGAGAACTGGTGGGCCGACTGTGTAAGCGAGAAGATTCGAAAGAAGGCTGAGACTCGACAAGAGGAGGAAGCCAAAATCAGGTGGCATACGCCCCGAGGCGATCAACCCCTCAACTACACAGAGTTTGGTGATTTGACGGCAATCATCGGCCAGAACTGGGAGCTTTTCGAACCCCATCTCCGAAACCAGGATTGGGTACGGCAAATTTTGAGCACCCTGGAACGCTCGCGCAACGTGATCATGCACAGTGGTGATCTTGCCACGGCAGACATAGAGAGGATTGGAACGGTGATCCGCGATTGGGTGAAGCAGGTCGGATCCCTGTGCGGCTTGCTCATCGGCATCCCCATCGCTTTGTTGGAGTGCAAGCAAGCGATCCGCGCACCTTATGGCTTCAATTCTTGCGATTGCCACTGCTCTGGCAGCTTGCCTTATTCCAACTCTGCGGGCAATGCGTATGAATCCGATTTCTGTCCTGCGGCAGGATTAAAAAGAGAGAGAGCCGAAGCCCTCTCCCCTCCTCCGATGCGCCCCCCCGGACGCACAGGAAGAACTTGGTCTACTACCATGCAATTTGTGATGGAAAGAATTCTGTTACAAGATCTTCGTAGTATGGCTTTAATTCAGCCAGAGAGGGCTTTACGTCACTCTTTGAGTACAAGTCGTAAGGGTTGAATTCACGCACCACATCGAACATTTTTCGATCTTTGGCGTTCATCAAATGCTGATAAGCACCTTCACGATGAGCCGGATAAAAGGAGTGATAGCGAATCATGTACTGGGCCTCTTCCGGTAAATACGGGCGAGTCACGTGATACAAATACTCATCGTGGCCCCAGGACATATCCACGGCATCCAGTCCGCACCCTTCTTTGTAAATGCCACAGGCAGACTGAAATTCCGCCCGCTGATTATCGGTGTTGGCTGCAAAGTATTCAGGAAACACAATGGTATCGGACCAGGCGCAACCCGTTGGAAAAGTGTCACCCACCACCGCCCACTGCGGTTCATCGAACAGACAAAGAACCTTCCCCATATCGTGAATAAAACCAGTGAGGATCATCCAGCGTGGATGCCCATCTTTGCGGATTGCCTCAGCAGTCTGCAAATTATGTTCCATTTGGGTGAGGTCGGTGTCAGGATCGGAATCGTCCACCAGGGCGTTTAGACGGTCCATTGCCTCCCAAATACCCATTTTGGCTTTGGTAAGTTGACCGTATTCCTGCTTCTTCGCGTGAGCAAAGTCGTAGGTTTGCTGAGCGTGATTTTGACGATAGAATTCCTTCACCACTGCGGGAGAAGATTCATCGAAGATTCGAAACTCTTCCTTCTTTCTGTCAGTCCGATAGCGGCTCTTAACAAAATCGTCCCACTGCTCAAGGTTATCTAAAGGTCCGGCACTCGTGCTAGCCATATTTATACACTCACCAAACCCAGAATACCAAATTCTACGAATCTCAAAAGCATCCCTGCGCCATAATGGTTAGTTTATGATCAGCGACGATCCTACAAAACTGCGGTCTCATACTTGGTTCAATGGACGCGAGTATTACAATTTTTCCCGTCGGGCGAACTTGCGGTCCCTCGGCTTCAATCGCGACATCTTCAAGGGCAAGCCGGTAATCGGCATCTGCAATTCCTGGAGTGAACTGAACAACTGCAATGCCCACTTGCGTCAAGTGGCCGACGCGGTGAAGCGTGGTGTTTGGGAGGCAGGCGGATTCCCCTTGGAATTCCCCACCATCTCCTTGGGTGAACAGTTCATGAAACCCACCACCATGCTGTTCCGCAATTTGATGGCGATGGACGTGGAAGAATCCATTCGCGCCAATCCATTGGACGGCGTGGTGTTGTTGTGTGGTTGTGATAAAACCACGCCAGCGCAACTGATGGGTGCTGCTTCGGCAGACATCCCCTCAATTTTCGTCACTGGCGGACCCACACTTTCCGGTAATTATAAGAACAAACCATTCGGCACTGGCACCGATGGGCGCAAGATTTTCGACCTCTACCGCACTGGCCAGGTCAGTGAAGAAGAGATGCTTGAAATTGAAGGCTGCATGGTGCGCTCCGCCGGGCATTG
>JAYWBH010000538.1:0-12579 GCA_043781815.1 Bryobacterales bacterium
AGCATCATGCAGGCACCGAGCACATAGATATAGAAACTAGCGAGATTCAATCGTGGAAAAGCCACGTCCTTAGCGCCCAGCATCAGCGGGAGCACAAAGTTTCCTAAGGCCGCTGGAATGGAGGGAATAATAAACAGGAACACCATGATGGCCCCGTGAAGGGTGAAGACGCGATTGTAAGTTTCAGCGTCCATGATGGTGCGGGTTGGGGTGAGTAGTTCCAGGCGAATTGCCATTGCGAGTAAACCACCCGCCAGAAACGCCGTGAGTACAAGGATCAGATACATGATGCCGATCCGTTTATGATCGACCGTATACAACCAATCCTTGATGCCATTGCCATCGCTAAGATAATCTAATTCTTGATGGCCCGATATTGTTGCTGTCTGAACTTGTTGTTGAATTACGTCTGCCATGGCCTTCCTTATTGCTTCTGACTTTTTATGAATGCGATGATACCGTTAATTTCCACAGGGCGCAGCGAACCTTGAAAAGTAGGCATAATCGGTTCAAATCCTTTCACAACCTTAGCCTGCGGTTCCAAGACCGATTGCCGGACATAGTTTTCATCCACTACGCCACTTGAGCCGTCGGCGAACTGTTCTGTCTTGCCCCAAATACCCTTGAACGATGGACCGTCTCCGCGAGTGCCATCAAGGGAATGACAACTCTGGCAACCACGAGATTTATAAATCGTCGTACCGATTTCCACCGGATTCATCTGCTTATATTCCGGCGGACCTTCGGCCTTAAACGTCTCATACTGGGCGTCGGTCATGACCACTAAAGTGGCTAGCATCCCGGAGTGATCTTTGCCGCAATATTCTGCGCAAAAAATCTGAAACTCACCAGCCAAGTTCGGCGTGAAGGTCATGTATACGTAGCGCCCAGGGATCACATCCTGCTTAATGCGCATTGCCGGAATGAAAAATGCGTGCAGCACATCTTCACTATCCATAATCAGCTTAATGGGCTTGTTCAGTGGTACATAAAGCTTGCCGCCCCCGGCCATGCCATCGGGATATTCAAAGGTCCAGTTCCACTTGCGACCTCGAACATGGATCTCCATTGCATCGTTGGGAACTGTGAATGAGGCAACGTAAGTATTGAAACCCCACACGAACAGAACAAAGGTCAGCAAAGAGGGAACCACTGTCCACAACATCTCCAGAAAGAAATTGTCAGTGATGTGGGACGAACGTCGTTTTTCGCCTGGTTTCAAGCGATATTTGATGGGGAAATATACCGCCAACCCACCAATAATAACAAAGAAAAATAAACTTAAATAAAACAGGAAGATGTAGAAAATATCTACGTCTTTAGCATGTTCGCTAGCCGCCACCGGAAGAGTTGCGCGAAGCCATTCGTTCATTGTGCAGTCCTCGTTCTTTGATTCTCAGCGCGAAACAAACGCCACAGAACCGTGCCTAAAACCAACACTACCAGGACGCCGCCAGCGCGCATCAAATTGGTAGCAAAAAACACATACGACCTTGCATTGGGATCGTAATGAAAGCAGTAAAGTAGAAAGCGTTCAAAAGAGGCCCCGGTGCGCGACTCACTGGCTTCGGTAAGAGACAGCCGCAAGTCCCGCGACTTGAACTTGACCCCATACAAATACCGTGAAACTTTGCCTTCAGGCGTTAGGACCAACATGGCTGCGGCATGGGCATACTGCTCTTTTGTTGAGTCCCATTTGTAATGAAAACCGACTTGCTCCGCTAACAGCTTGGCATTGCCGGAATAATCAGCAAAGAAATCCCAACCCGTCGCCGAACGCTCGTAGTTGGTTAAGTAGGTTGCCTTCTTTTTCGATGCCAATTGCCAGTCATCCCGAGGATCAATGCTGATCGTCAGAACGTCGAACTCTTTGCCGATGGTCCAAGGCAGTTCGCGAAACGATTGCGACGCGCCGTTGAGGACCATAGAACAGAGCATAGGGCAGGTGTAATAAGCAAAGATCAAAACCCGAGGGCGTCCCTTGGTGCCAAAGAAGCTACGCAACGGAACGGCATGCCCATCGCTGCCCATGAAATTTAGATCCAAATCAATTTGCGTTCCAAGCTTTTCCTCAATACCAACGCCTTCCAGTTCCATTGGAACAGTACCAGGGCTCACAGGCGAGGCAGCGAACAACCCGCAGGAGAGAGAAAGTAGCAAGATGGATTGGCGGATCAATGCTTCTCCTTAGCTGGTTGAACAGTGACTGGTAGAACTGGCGCAATCGGCGTAGTCGCAGCAGCCCCCGGCGCGGGAACCGCAGCAGCGGCAGCAAGGTCTTCTGGCTTAGGTAACGGCTTGGCCAGCACTGGATATTTCTCTTTACCTTCAGCCGATTCACTCGCCACAAAATCCATCGCCCTGGCAATGGGAAGACGAACAATTACTTTATCCTTATCCACATAACCATAGGTGTTCAGAGTCTGATCTTCCACTGATCGTATGGTCTTCAATTCAACCGATGCCGGTGACAATTGACGTTCAAAAAGAACCTTCGAGCGATACCACGAATAATAAGTGTAAACACCCGTGATCGTCACAATAATGGACACGACGGAAATAACAGCCGCAATAAAAATTCTTCCACTACGCGGTTCGGAATCGTCAAACTGCGTGCCCGGAGGAATATGTTTCAAATGTTGATGGGCGTCAAATTCTTTAGACATTTTGGAACCTCAATGACTTAGCCAATCTTGGATCACCTTCAGGCACAATAGGGGCATCTTTTAGGCGCTGCCAGAAGAAGAACCCGAACGTCCCTACCACAGCAACCAGTGCGGCCAAATCCATCCAATGAAATTGGATGCCCGATTTTGCATAGTTCGGCATGATCATCCAATAGACATCCAAATAGTGGACGATCAAAACGTAAACTGAAATGAAACCGAGAATGCTAAGAGTTCGTTTGGCGGGGCGGGCGATTAAGAGGAAGAATGGAAAAATGAAATGGATTAGCGGTAGTGCTAATGTCAGCAATCGCCATGTCCCTTCCATCCTCACTTTATAATAGATGGTCTCTTCCGGCATGTTGGCGTACCAAATTAACATGTATTGTGAAAAAGCAATGTAGGCCCAAAAAGCGGTAAGCGCAAACTGCCATTTCCCAAGATCATGATAGTGCTCAACCGTAATGGAATGAGTGAGGATTCCGTTCGCTCGCAACCGCATGCAGATCAAAATCAAAACGGCGAAAAATCCCCAAGCCCCACCGGTAATGCAATACACGCCGTAGATCGTGGAGTACCAATGTGGGTTGATGGACATGTTCCAATCAAAGGCTGCGAGCGTGGCCGTGATGAATAGGAAAAACACACCGGGAGCACTCACTTTGGCCGCCGAGTAACACAAGCTGGGCGATTTGGTTTCGTCCTGCTTGCGCGAAATTGCCCAAAGACGCCAGGACAGTGCCGTCCAGATCAAAAAGTAGATGAAGGCACGAATCACGAAGAATCTCTCGTTCAAATAAGTGGCCTTGCCCCCACTGAAATGAGCCACGCCGCCGGGAAGACTCCAAACGTATAACGAGTGAACATTTAAGGCGATAGGAATGAAGAGAATCGCCCCCACGGGCAGCGACATCATCAACGATTCCATAAACCGGCGCACCGTGACGCTCCAAGCCGAATTGGTCAGGTGCTGGATCATCACAAACAACATGCCACCCAGAGCCATAAAAATGGTTGCTAAAAACGCCACCAAATAGGAACGGGCGAACTGATCGTGATCCTGTAAATAGCCAGCCAGACACGCACCCCAACCTACCAGTGTGGTTGCCACCAGAACGTTGCGGACATGCGTCCAAGTAGCCGACGGAAGTCGGAAGCTGTCCAGCGGAATGTCTAAATGATGATCGTGAGCCATCTGTTCGTGAATCCTTATTCCTTAGTGCAAAGACGGTAACAACTGAACTGGCACATCAGCCAGCGGCGCACCGCTCGCGCGCTGCAATGCCCGGACATAAGCCACAATGGCCCAACGGTCGCGATCACCAATTTGATTGCGATATCCGTTCATCGCCCGACGGCCTTCACTGGCCACCGAATAGATTTCCCCATCTGGATATTCCTTCACCCGTGGGTCCAGCATATTTCCAACTTGCCACAAACTTCGTTGAGCCACAATCCCCTTGCCGTCCCCAGTCTGACCATGACAAGGAGAACAGTAGGTGTTGAATTTACGTTGGCCGTACACCAGCAGCTCTTTATTTATCTTCTCAGGATTGCGACCAATAAACTTACCGTCAACCACTCCCAGATGGTAAGAATCGTCAGCAAATAACTTGCCTTGAGCCACTGTACCTTCCACCGGTTTACGCATGGCACGACGATCAGAGAAGAATGGATTTTCCATTTGCGCCTTCCATTTCTGTTGATGATCCATGTCTGGAATGATCTCAAAAGGCGTATTTTGCGAACTATTGCACCCGGTCGAAATAGTCAGTACAGACAAAGCGACGAGCAATGCGGCAGTGGTCTTCATTATTTAGCCACCTCTTCAACCGCACTCCCGCCTATGGACGACAGGAACTTTGTGGCCCTTTCGGCGTTGAATTTCGGGTCAGCCGATTCAATCACCAACACAAAACTGTCGTCGGATATTTTCGTGAACTGCGAGTAATTAAACATCGCGTGATAAAACTGTGGCAAACGATTCAGATGGAACATTCCAAAGACTGCGGCGAATGCCGAAAACAGAATGGTTAGCTCGAAAATAATGGGTAGGGTGAACTCCACTGCCCAAAGTGGTTTCCCGCCGATCACCAGCGGATACGCTACCGTTCCAACCCACCAGGTGAGTGCGATGGCCGTAGCCGTTCCGCACAAACCAATGGCAATCACAATGTAGCCCAGAACCGAAGGTTTACTGCCCAGCGCTTCATCCATTCCGTGAATCGGGAACGGCGTATATGTTTCCAGTTTGGTATAGCCCTCAGCGCGCGACCTTAAAACGGCTGCCATTAAGGAATCCACCGAGTTGAATTCAGCCGCTACACCAAAAGTGCCTTTGGGCGGAGTAAGGAGTTTGTTAATGAATGCTTGGATCACAGTTCGATGCCCCCTTAATGTTTATCGGCCGCTAGTGTGCCCTTTACTTCCTGCACAGCGATCATCGGTAGAAAGCGTAGGAACAGTAAGAACAGGGTTAGGAATAAGCCGAACGTTCCAAAGAACGTCAAAATGTCAACAATCGTTGGTCGGAAGTAGCCCCAACTGGAGGGTAAAAAGTCGCGATGCAGGCTGGTTGCAATGATCACAAAGCGCTCAAACCACATGCCGATGTTCACAATAATGGAGATCACAAACATCACCGGAATACAGGTGCGCATCCGTTTAAACCAGAAAATCTGAGGGGAAAGAACATTGCAACTGATCATCGTCCAATAAGCCCAGGCATAGGGTCCAGTGGCCCGATTGATGAAGGTGAATTGTTCGTATTGATTGCCCGAATACCAGGCGATGAAAAATTCGGTCGCATACGCATATCCAACAATGGTTCCCGTTGCCACCATCACCTTACACATGTTTTCCAAATGCTTCATGGTGATGATGTGTTCCACTTTGAACACCCAACGAGCGATCACCATTAAGGTAACTACCATCGCAAATCCGGAAAAGATAGCGCCGGCGACAAAGTAGGGAGGGAAAATAGTAGTGTGCCAACCTGGCAGAATTGCCACCGCAAAATCGAACGATACGATGGTATGTACCGAGAGAACCAGCGGAGTAGAAATTCCCGCCAGGATCATGTAAGCTTTCTCGTAATTTTTCCAATGCTCTGAAGAACTGCGCCATCCCAAACTCAGGATGCCATAGGCGATTCGACGAAATTTCGTAGTGGCTCTGTCCCGCAGAATAGCCAAATCAGGAATCAGCCCGACAAACCAAAACAGCAGTGAAACCGTGGCGTAGGTGGATACCGCAAAAACGTCCCACTCCAGAGGACTTCTGAAATTCTGCCACATGCCATGATCGGCAATGGGAATTGGGAATAACCAGTAGGCGCGCCAGGGACGTCCCACGTGAAATGCAGGGTAAATACCGGCGCAAGCTACAGCGAACAAGGTCATCGCTTCCGCAAACCGATTGATCGACGTGCGCCACTTTTGACGAAACAAGAACAGAATTGCCGAGATCAGCGTTCCAGCATGGCCAATCCCGATCCAGAACACGAAGTTGGTAATATCCCAACCCCAGCCCACCGGAGAATTATTTCCCCAAACGCCGATTCCGTTCCAAACAAGGTAGCCAAGCATAGAGAAAAGCAAGCCAGTGATGCCACCGGTGATACCTAACGCCATCCACCAGATTTTCGCCGTACGAACTTCGACGATTCGGCTAACCACTCGGGTGACGTCGTGATAACTGGGATTTCCAGTGATCAGCGGCTGGTTCATCTCTTCCAGCGCCAGCCGGTCTTTTTCCAGGAGTTCCTGGGTCATTTGAGCCATGTTATGCGAGCTCCGGATTCGGATTGCGCAGCTTCGCCAAATAGCTGGTGCGCGGCCTTAAATTCAATTCTTTGAGCAGTCCGTAGTTCAAGTCTTTTTTCTTTAACTTAGATACGGCACTGTTCGGATCGTTAATGTTACCAAACGTAATCGCTTCGGCAGGGCAGGTTTGTTGACAGGCCGTCTGGATCTCACCATCGCGCAACTCGCGGCGACCCTCCACTTTTGCCTGAATCTTCTTTTCCTGAACCCGCTGCACACAATATGTGCACTTTTCCATCACGCCACGCATGCGCACCGTCACATTGGGATTGAAAACCATTTTGGTGGATTCTTCCATATCCTTGTGCCAGTTAAGGTAGTTGAAGCGACGGACTTTGAACGGACAGTTGTTGGCGCAATACCGCGTGCCGACGCAGCGGTTGTAGGCCATGTCATTCAAGCCTTCTGGGGAGTGATTTGTGGCAGCCACTGGGCAAACCGCTTCGCAGGGTGCTGTTTCACACTGCTGACAGGCCATCGGCTGATAAACCACTTGCGGATCATCGGAGGCCACGTGATTTGCGTCTTCACTTTCCGCCGAAAAATACCGATCGAGCCGGATCCAGTGCATTTCCCTGCCCCGTTCCACTTGATCTTTACCCACAATCGGAATATTATTTTCAGCCTGGCAAGCCGTAATGCAAGCATTGCAGCCAACGCAGGAGTTCAGATCGACGACTAATCCCCATTGATTCCCCTTGCTGTAATCGTGGTACCCATACAACGAGAATTCTTCGGCTTGATCATCTTCCTTGGTGGCGAAATCCTTCTCTTTTTCGTATTCCTCAAGCTTCGCCTCACGGACAATCGGCCGCGATTCCATGGAAAAATGTTCCTGGGTCGTCACCAGATTGTGGTGGCCAGTGCCTTTCACAATCTGGGCTGCAGCAAACCCCATGCCAGCAATCGTTCGGATGGGGTAGACATCAAAGCCCACATTTTTGCCCACTCGGCCAACTTCCTTGCGTCCATACCCAAGCGTTACTGAAACCGTATTTTCGGCATGGCCCGGCAGGATCATGGCGGGAACATTTACTGTTTTGCCGGACACGGTGATGGCGATCAAGTCCCCTACCACGACACCCAAAGCTGTCGCCGTTTTCGGTGAAACAATGCCTGCGTTGTCCCAAACCAGCTTGGTCATCGGCTCTGGAGCTTCCTGCAACCAACCGTTGTTTGCAAAGCGACCGTCGTATGAGGTAGCGCTTGGGAAAAACGCGACTTCCATTCCTACCGACGGTTTAGGAGCAGCGTTCACCGCTACTTCAATCCGTTTTGCATCGGCCACTACTTTGACGAAATCTGCTTTCACTGGCTCAATCACGCCGTCATGCAAGGCTTGCCGCCAAGCTTTATCGGCCAGCTTCCATTCTGCTTTGACTAAGTCATGTGCTTTTGTGGAATGACCCAGCAGCATCGCCACTAATTCTATTGCGGAGCGGGTCCCAAACATCGGCTGAATTAAAGGCTGTTGTACCGACGCCGCACCATCCGCATAAGCGTCTCCCCAGCTTTCGAGGAAATGAGATTGGGGCAGATGCCAAGCGGAGGCCTTGGCCGTTTCGTTCACCTCGGCTCCAAGATGAATCACCGTGGCTGCCTTCTTCAGGTTTTCAGCAAAGTTCGCATTCGCCGGGGCATCGTAAACGGGGTTACCACCCAGAATCAGTAGCGTTTTGACCGAACCCGATGCCAATTCGGCAGACAGGTTAGTGATGCTCTCGGCCATCGCAGGTCGATCCTGCTTCACGTAGTTGACAGTGGTTCCAACCGCACCAATGGCCTGATTCAGTAATGCCGCAATGGCATGAACTGCCGCCGGTTGCCGATCCCCGGCAATCACCAGCGCAGTGCCCTTGTGTTCGTTGAGATCCTTCGCCACGGCCTTCGTCCATTTGGCGAATTTGCCGTCTTGTCCCAGAATTTTCAGACCTTGCGGAAGAACACGGGCTTCCCGAGCCAGATCGCTGGCAAAAGCCAAAACTTCCGAAGGCTTCACTCGCAGCCGATGATCGGCCTGCGCCCCTGTAATCGAATAATTGGACTCAGCAACATACAGCCGACTCAAGCCTTCCGCATTGCGCCGACCACGAGCATAGCTTCGAGTCACATCAAGGCCTGGGGAATCGTGCAAAAGGAAGTCGCTATCTAGCGACAAAATGACTTTGGCATTGTCCAGATTGTAAACCGGCCGAACTCGTTGGCCGAACGCCAATTCTGCCCCAGCCAGCGCGGAATCTTCATTAATCGCTTCGTACTCAACCCACGCTGCTTTCGGATATTTCGCCAGCATTTCTGCTCGCAACCCAGCCAGCGTTGGCGATGTTATCGCTTGGCTCACAACTCGAAGACCAACACCATCACCCCAGCTTTGCGCTGTGACAAACTTAGCGAAATCCTCCCAATTAGAGCTTTTTCCAGCGAGAAGGACACCTTGCGAACGATCTGGATCGTAAACGTTTAAGATCGACGCTTGGGCAAATCCAGAAGCCGCGCCCATAGAGTTGGGATGCTTCTTATTCCCCTCAATCTTGGTCGGACGACCGTCGTTTGACTCGACAACTAAACCTTGTACCCGGCTGCCTAGAGAAAAAATGGAAGCGTACTGCAGCGGGACACCGGGAATCTGCTCTTCTACCGATTTCGAATAGGGAAGAATGTGCTCTTCAGGACGACGGCAGGCAGTTAACCCGGCCAATCCCATAGAAGCGGCCATAATATTTAGAAAGCGGCGACGCGAGTTCCCATCAATCATATCTGTCGCACTGGCCGGAAATTCTTTTTCAACCCAATGACGAAACTGGGTAGTATCGGCCAGCTCTTCTAAACTACGCCAATACTTCTTGCCAGTTTGCTTGATTCCCTGAATCTGAACGATCATCGATGACACCCCGAGCAATTTGTTGGCGGATTGATATGTTTTTGAGCCACCAGTTCGCGACCTATATCCACAGGATCGCGCCCTTCCGGCTTCCAATCCAATTTGGTCACTAGCTCAACCGGCCTGATATTCGGCGCGGGATTTCTGTGACATTCCAGACACCAGCTCATGGAAAGATTAGCGAATTGCTTCACTTCCACCATCTGGTCTATCCGACCATGGCAGCTTACACAACTTACACCCACGGTCACATGGGCCTTATGGTTGAAATATACGTAGTCAGGAAGTTTATGGACTTTCAGCCAATTCACTGGCTTGTCCGTCTCGTAACTTTCTTTGATCAGCCGGATGGATTCGCTATCTTTTTTGACTTGTTTATGGCAATTCATACACGTTTGCGATGCAGGAACAGCCGCAAATGAAGACTTATCCACTGTGCTATGACAGTATAAGCAGTCCATTCCCAGGTTGCCAGCATGCAACTTGTGACTGTAAGGGACAGGTTGCTCTGGCATATAGCCAGGTTCCAGATTGTCAGGAAGCGTCGCATAATAGGCTCCGCCCAGCCCAGCTAAAGCGCCCAGACCCAAGATAGGGATCAGGCTGCGGATAATCACATCCAATTGTTTTGGAAATATTAGTGACATGCATTCACTCTCAAGAGACTCGCACTACAACATCCAGTACCGGCACCTAGTACCGATACCAACTATTAACAACTAGCCTTATCATATCAAGAAGTTTTACCAAATTGTAAGAACAATTCTTCTTTGACAGGAATTTCAATGTAGTATGTAAACTTCCATACGCGGCCTACTATTCTCTTCGGAAGGAATAGGCAATTCTTGAATAAAACTCTAGCCTCTCCCATTCTGCTCCGCTAGATATAATGGGTTGGCGATGCAGCTCCCACCCAAACTTGTAAGCGCGGTTCGCGGCTTGCGATTCAGGCTTACCATCAGTTACTTCGCCATCTTTGCCCTACTGCTGGTAGTGATTGGACTCTATTTCCGCGCCAACTTAAAGGAAACGCTTGACTACCGGATGCGGGAAATCGTCGAAGAAGAGTGGGCGGCGGTGCGCGGCTACCTGAGGATTGAGAACGGGCACGCGGTCTGGTATTTCGACCCCAAGGACCCCGAAGAAAGTTCCTTTGTCGAAAAACTGCGTCGGATCATTCTGGTTACCGATGCTTCCGGGCAAGTGCTGGAGGCTTCTAACGGCTATCGGGCTCTTGGTCTGGAAGAGCGAAAAATTCTTCAAAGCCGCTTTAGTATGGCGTCGGCCAGCAGCAGAGAGTTCGTGGTGCGATCCAATTCGAAAGGGGATCGCGTGCTGGTATGCGCTGGAGTAGCCCGACAGGCCAAATTGCAATATTATTTGGCAATCGGGCACAGTCTGGCAGATAACGCTTTGATTCCAGACAGGTTCACTTGGGACTACTTCACTGCCGTACCCCTTATGCTGATCCTCACCGGCCTCATTGGATGGCTGATTGCTGGCAGGGCTTTGAGTCCGGTCAACGATGTAGCACGGGCCGCCCAACGGATGAGCGGATCTAATTTAAGCATTCGGATTCCTACCAGGGGGTCGGGAGATGAGCTGGACAATCTGATTGAGACCTTTAACCGCATGATGGACCGCTTGAAAGTTAATTTCGACCAGATGCGGCAATTTTCAACCGACGCTTCCCACGAACTTCGAACCCCTTTAACGGCCATCCGAGGTCAATTGGAAGTGGCCTTGTTCACAGCCACAACCGCCGACCAATTCAAAGATGCAGTGGTCAATTCTTTGCAGGATGTGGAACAGCTCAGCAACATTGTCCGTGCACTGTTGATGCTGTCGCACGCGGAAACAGGACAATTGGTGCTGCAAAAGTCGCCGATGCTGCTGGCGAACGTCGTGGAGGACATTGCCGATCAGTTTCAGATTCCGGCAGAGGAAGCCAAAGTTCAACTCACGGTCAGTGCCGATAAGGAAGTGATCGTGGCTGTGGACCGGGTACAGATTGGACGTTTGATATCAAATCTGCTGTCCAATGCAGTCAAATACACGCCTCCGGGCGGCAAAATTCAGACCATTCTGCGATTCTCACCGAATCGGCAATGGGCAGAGTTTATTGTGGAAGACACCGGCCAAGGGATTGCGGAATCGCATCTTCCTCATATTTTTGAACGGTTTTACAAAGTGCCGGATGCCAATCCAGAAAAAGGTTTGGGGCTGGGATTGAGCTTTGTGGCGTGGATCGTAAAAGCACACGGCGGGACAATCAAGGTGAAGAGTGATTTTGGGGTTGGGACACGCTTTGAGGTGACCTTACCCATTGCTTTTGAGAATCCGACGGCTATTGTTGTGGAGAAAAAGCGAGTAAAAACGGTCAACAATCATTCTTAACGCAGAAAAAGGGAGAGGGCGGTGGCACTGAGGATTAGGGAGAGTGCCACCGCCCTTTTTTGAGGAGGAGCGGAAAAAATCTTATTGCCTTGGGGAAGTTCTTGATTAATTCTTTCCTACGCTTTTGATTTTGCACCCAAAACCCGATTTTGACTGTCAAGATTTGTCGTCAATTGTCCGATGTTCTCTCAGTAGTGCCTTCTCTCCTAGCTATTGACGATGATCGCGAGATGGTTGAGCTTCTCGCCGAATACCTTAAACCTGAAGGATTTCAGGTGGATGCGGCATATTCTGCAGAACAGGGTCTGCAGCGGGTCCGCGAGCAATCCTACGATCTGATTCTGTTGGATGTGATGCTGCCTGGTATCAATGGGTTTGAAGCCCTGCGGCGGCTTAGAGCGCAATCCCAAATTCCAGTTATGATGCTCACCGCCCGAGGTGAAGAAACAGACCGCATTGTGGGTCTGGAAATTGGAGCCGACGATTATCTTTCCAAACCGTTCAACTTAAGAGAACTGTCGGCGCGTATCCAGGCAATTCTTCGGCGGACCAGACACAACACAACCGTCGATCCGTTAAGGGATCATCCACTTTCTGTAGGCGGCGTTACTTTGGACGCCCGATCGAGAAGAGTGGAGTGCAATGGCAAACCGGCAGATTTAACGACAGCCGAATTCGATTTGCTATCGGCCCTGTTGGCTGCTCCGGGCATCATCCATGAGCGGGAAAAGCTATTTGAAACGGTCCTGGGAAGGCCTTATACCGTCTTTGATCGCAGCATTGATAACCACATCTCCAGTCTGCGCAAGAA
>JAYWBH010000539.1:0-4218 GCA_043781815.1 Bryobacterales bacterium
AATCACTGGCCGTAGCCGAACAAAGCGACCCGGTAGTTATCTCCATCCGCAAGTAGGTGGGTTACGCTAATGGGTTACACTTGTGGGTTACACTTAAGAGAGGAACACTCTTTTTCCCATGAAAGTCGGATTCGTTAGCCTGGGGTGTCCCAAAAACCTCGTAGATACAGAAGTCATGATGGGTACGCTCACTGCGGGCGGCCATGAACTGACTCATCAGCCAGAAGATGCCGACGTGATTGTCGTCAATACCTGTAGCTTCATTGACCTTGCCAAACAGGAATCGGTAGATACCATTATGGAAATGGCCCAGTTCAAGAAGACTGGCCGCGCCCAAAGGTTGATTGTCGCTGGTTGTCTGGTGGAACGGTATCGGGACGATATCCAAAAGCAGATGCCGGAAGTGGACGCCGTTATCGGCACCAATGAACTGGAAAAGATCAACGCCTTATGCGAAGGTCTGACGCCGAAAGCGGCACCATTTGAACCCTACCTGTATCACGACCTAACCCCCCGAGTGCTAGCCACTCCGCGCCACTTCGCGTACATGAAAATCGCTGAGGGCTGTGACCACCCCTGCACCTTCTGCGTCATCCCGCAATACCGTGGGGCTTTTCGAAGTCGTCGTTTTGAATCGGTAATCAACGAAGCGACAAATCTGTTTTCGCAAGGCGTGCGCGAGATCAACCTGATTGGCCAGGACACCACCTGCTACGGGGAAGATTTCGGACTTCGCGACGGCCTTGCTGTGCTGCTAGCGCGGTTGGCGCAAATTGAAACTGAGCATAAGAAATGGGTGCGGTTCCTCTACTGCTACCCCAATAAAGTAACCCAAAAGCTGCTGGACACCATCGCCGAACATGGCGACCTGGTGAAGTACATCGACATGCCTTTGCAGCATGCCAGCTCAAACGTTTTGAAGCGTATGAAGCGCGGATCGAATGGGGATTTCTTCCTGAAGCTGCTGGAGCGGATTCGTAAAACCATTCCCGGTGTAGCCATTCGAACCAGCATGATCGCCGGATTCCCTGGGGAAACAGAGCAGGATTTTGGAGAGCTCTGCCAATTCGTAGAAGCAGCGCAACTGGACCGTTTAGGCGTGTTTTCTTATTCCGATGAAGATTCCAGCAAGAGTTACTTGTTAGATGGAAAAGTCGACGCCCGAACAATTTATAACCGCAAGCGCAAGTTGATGTCCATCCAACGGAAAATCAGCGCCAAGCGTAACCGCAGAATGATAGGCCAGGAAGTTGATGTATTAATCGAAGGGCCATCGAAAGAAAGCGACCTTTTGTGGGAAGCCAGAATGTCAACGCAAGCCCCTGAAATCGACGGCGTGTGTTACATCAGCGATCCAGGTGAAGGCCCCATCGCCCCAGGCCAGATGCGGCGTATGCGCATTACAGAAGCTCACGATTATGATTTGGTTGGATCGCTAACCGACGAGTCACATCACGTGCTAGCAATTCCAGTAGCCATGTTCCCAATCCTAACCAGCCACAAAACCCCAAACCACTTACCACACCGCTAAAAAAATCTCATTAGGTTTTATCTGCGCGCATCTGCGCCATCTGCGGATGATTGAGTTTATGTGTGGGAAGGCCTCAGTCTCGGAGCAATAAGAGACGAACACACAGCGACCAACATATTATGCTGATAATCATGCATTTGACGATCAAACTAGTGGAATATTGGAAACTGACATGGTGCTTACCTGAAGGCAATGGCAAGCTTCGAAAAGCAGAATGGACAATCGAAATGGGCCGTTCGGTGTGTTCCCCCAACATCAGTATTAAACAGGTCAAGAGTAGCCCGAACATGCGAAAAGATCGGTGCCAGACCGCCAACATCGCAAGGACGAAAGTGGCTATTCCAGAGTACTCGTAAAGGTGCATAGGATCATATGTGTCGTGAAAGGAAACAGCACTGAAGACATGAAAATAATCCGGTATTAACAGAGAAGCTAAAGCTTTCGGAGGTAGACCACCTCCAGATTGTAGCCAGTCCGTTCTGTATTTGGCGATGCTTTGGCTGAGCATTTCCAATGACGGGCCTAATTGAATTAGCACCATGCCTAGGAAAAGCATGGCGGCAATTCCCAAGTCTCGAATAACCTGCCGCCGGGGTGCGTAGATGACGGCGAAAAGAAGCGTCGCAACCATGGTCATCAATGTGAATGCAGTAAAACCGGCGAAGAAGCTCATAGACCAGGATGCTGCAACCCGCCGGTTAGGCGGCAACAATACGGCCAACCATGAAAGAACCAACCACGGCGCGCCCATAATCATACCTAGATGTTGGGCTTGAGATAAAATTGTGCCACTCGGCTCTGCCTCCTTATTGATGAGTCGAAAAGGTGTAAGTTCAGGAGCCTGTCGGAGATAGAATTTTCCGAACGTAGAATCAATGACTCACGAACACAGCATGACCTGTAAGTTGTTGATTCTACGTTGAAAATAGTTTCATTCCGACAGGCTCTCAGGCTGACCCAGTATTTCCAGTAGTTCATCTACCAACCAGACACATCGCACCCAAAATGTGTCAACCTAAAGGCTGAAGCTAATCAGTGACATCGTAAGATTCCCCAATGACAACGAATCGTCGAGTTGTAAGTTCATTCTGCCTTGGCCTGCTCCTCTACCTCGCAATCGAAGCTCTGCTGTTCCGCTCGCACCTTTACCGCCGGGTATTACTCGCCTCCTCCTCCACGGGATCACTTGAAATGGTGCTCGACGCCGAACGCAACCGCCCATTCCGCCATCCTAATCAGGTGCTGGCACTCGGCGATTCGCGCATGGCATTGCGGACCTACATCGCCAACTCACTCAACACCGGTTATACCTATGGATTCGCGGGTATTGCCGGAACACTTCCCCGCGTCTGGTATTACTTGCTCCGCGATGTCGACCCCACAGGCAACCGCTACTCCGCCATCCTGCTGCCAGTTGAGAATTACGATGACGAAGATTGGGAAGACATCGCCAACCGCTCCACCGATCTGAATTTTCTTCTTTACCGCCTGCGTTACGGCGATCTCGCAGAGTTCGCGGGATCGTACCCCACGCTGGAAAGCAAGTTTTTAGCTGCCCGAGGTATCCTGCTGCGCGGCTTTGTGCTGAAGGCCGATTTTCAAGACTTTCTCGCTTCACCCAGCGCGCGCGTGAAGATGGCCGACGCGCAGATCTCCCAGTGGTATTCTGCGCAGCAATACTACTATGGTTCAGACAAAACGATGGATGGCTTGAGTATCGATTGGCTTAAGTTAAAGGCTACCTACCCGGCACAACTCAAAAAAGCTGAACGCGATACAATCGATGGCGCGCTGCTTCGAGGCACCATTGAGCAAACAGGCAAGCGCGCGGCATACATGCGAAAATGGTTTGGCAAAATAGCCGAAGCATACCGGGGTAAGCGTACTACCCTCCTGTTCTATCGTATGCCGCGAGGGCCACTGGTGCGCCCCGTGAATCCATCCACCTATAAGACCCACAGCATTCGAGAACTCGCCCGCCTTCCCAACGTCATCCTACTCGACGAAAACCTGCTCAACGAACTCGAACGGCCTGAATATTTCATGGACGGGATGCACCTTAACGGCGAAGGCTGCCGCCGCTTCACCCTAATCCTTACAGCGGAAGTTAAGCGAGTTCTTGGCAACTGATTATCTTCGACTCAGCGCAATTCCTCCAAGGGCAAACGCTAGTCCCGCGAAGAGCGCTGCATATTCCGATAGATGGAGACGCAATGCCAACAAGTATGTGAATATGCCAGCCAGACCAATGTGAAATACTGAAAGCCATTCAAGGCGCTCCAATAGTCCTGTTCTTCCTGGCAGTACGCTCAGAAACATACCAGGATAAAAGGTCGCCGTCTGAGGATTGGCGAGCAAAGGGCGTCCACAATAGGTATAGGGATCCCACAAAGGGAGTCTGCCTTGGTCTACGGCGTCTGCGTACGCGGTGGCGAGGGGGAGATGATAACCAATGAAATCCCAAGGAAAGGTTACATCCTGTCGAAAGAGCACTGACCTGTGAAAAAAGATCACGGCGGTCATAATAAATGAAATAGTAAGCCAGCGACGAATATTGATGGAGAAGTTAGGTGACATGTACTAAGTGGACTTGGTTTCCATAACAACTCCAGAATATGCCACCCGACTCTTGTTTTTTGCGCCATCTGCGGATAATTGAGTTTATAAAAACGTCTTAAATTCCATCA
>JAYWBH010000540.1:0-4215 GCA_043781815.1 Bryobacterales bacterium
TTTCTGACCAACGCTCTGTGTTGATGAGTTTTTTGGCACCCATCGTCATCGCCTCTTTTTTCGGTTATGTGTTTGGAGGCAGCGGCGGGAAGACGGAAACAAGTAAGATTCCGGTGCTGATTGTGGATCAGGACGGAAGCGACATTTCCCGTCAGATTACTTCCGGTTTGACTGCCGACAAAAACCTGGGAGTGAAAGTGGTCTCCGCTGAAGCGGCCAAGGAATTGGTCCGTAAAGGTAAAGCTACGGTAGCGATTCTGCTGCCCAAAGAGTTTGGAGCCAATGCTGCTAAGGCGTTGTTCAGTTCCGATGAAAAGCCAGAGATCGGTTTTTTCTACGATCCTTCTCATCGTATGGAAATGGGCATGGTGCAAGGAATTCTTACTGGGCAGGTGATGCAGACGGTAAGTAAAGAAATGTTTGGTGGGCCTTCCGGTCAAAAAATGGTATCCGATGCATTGGCACGTGTGGAACAAAGCCAGGGGCTGGACAAAGCAAGTAAGTCCACAATTAGTGATCTATTGCGCAGTGTAGAAAAGTTTAACAATGAAAACGCGAAGGCAAAGGTTGATGGCAAGCCGGTTTCGTCTGGCGGGTTCACCACTCCTTATGAAGTTCGCGAAGAGGCGGTCACTTCTGGAACATCGGTTGAGTACAACGGCTACGCGCATTCCTTCGGCGGTATGGGAATTCAGTTCATCCTCTTTATGGGGATCGATGTGGGCATTGGAGTCCTTTTGCAACGGCAGCGCGGATTGTGGAAGCGTTTGCGCGCGGCCCCAATTTCAAAGACACTTCTTTTGTCAGCCAGAGTGATCAGCGCGGCAATCATCGCGCTGGTGATTTTAACCGTCATTTTCACCTTTGCGCGAATAGTGTTCGGAGTCCGCATTGAAGGTAGCATGGTGGGATTCGTGGGAATTTGCCTGGCCTTTTCATTGATGACCGCAACCTTTGGATTGCTGATTGCCGCGCTGGGCAAGACGCCTGAAGCGGCCAGAGGGCTGTCCGTGTTCGTCACACTACTGTTAGTCATGCTGGGCGGTGCCTGGGTGCCCGCATTCATATTCCCGCAATGGTTACAGACGGTGACAAAGTTTGTACCAACCCGTTGGGCAATGGACGGACTGGACGCCATGACGTGGCGTGGGCTGGGAGTGGATGCAGCCCTGGGACCCATTGCTGTTCTGCTGGGCTTTGCGTTGCTATTTGGGGCCGTGGCTGTGAATCAATTCCGTTGGGAAGCGGAAGGATAGCAATTCAGGGCAGCCTAACTGAGCATCTCTTTTATCAGCGTCCCTTCCACATCGGTAATCCGAATCTGGCGTCCGTTATAAGGCCACGTTAGCTTCTCATGGTTCATTCCCATCAGATGCAGAATGGTCGCATGCACATCAGCCACGCTCTTCTTATTTTCTTCCGCTGCCAGGCCGTACTCATCGGTGGTGCCAATCGCCTGACCACCCTTGATCCCGCCACCGGCCATCCAAATGGTGAACCCCTGCGGATTGTGATCGCGCCCATTCATCCGTTGGGAAATAGGCATGCGTCCAAACTCGCCGTGCCAAATCACCAGTGTTGAATCCAGTAATCCACGAGCCTTCAAATCAGTCAACAATCCCGCCGTAGGCTGATCCGTTTCCTTGCAATGCAGCCCGTGGTTTTCTTCAATTTCCCAATGAGCATCCCAGCTTTCCTGAAAATTTCCGCCACCTGAAAAAATCTGCACATACCGCACGCCACGCTCCACTAATCGCCTGGCCATCAAACACTGCCGACCCACGTAATCCGTATGTTGCTCACCAATGCCATACAGCTTGCGCGTGGCATCGGATTCCTGATTCATATCCACTGCTTCCACTGCGCTGGATTGCATGCGGAACGCCAGTTCGTAGCTTTCCATGCGGGCCTGCAATTCAGTATCTTCGGGATTCTTATTCAGGTGCTGTTCGTTCAACTGCTTCATGTAATCCAGCCAACGCCGCTGCCGTTCTGGCGTCATATCTTTCGGTGGCTTCAGGTCCACAATCGGATCGCCTGTAGATCGGAACGGTGTGCCTTGATACGCCGCTGGCATAAAGCCGTTGCCCCAGTTCGGTGCGCCGCCAATTGGGCCGCCTCTCCAATCGGTGAACACCACAAACGCTGGTAGATTCTGATTCTCTGTGCCCAGTCCATACGTCACCCAACTGCCCAGGCTCGGATAGCCGGTTTGCACAAAGCCTGTGTTCATTTGGAACAGTGCCGGGCCATGGTCATTGCTCTTTGAATACATGGATCGGATAAAGCAGATGTCGTCCACTTTTTTCGCAACGTGCGGAAACAAAGAGCTGACGTCCATCCCACTTTGGCCGTATTTCTTAAATTCCCAGGGCGACGGCATCAGTCCCCCGGGCGTGCCTTGGCTAACCACTACACTCTTGCCCGGTATGGTTTCCCCGGCATGCTTCTTCAGCATCGGCTTCGGGTCAAACGTGTCCACGTGACTCACGCCACCGTAACAAAAAATGGAGATTACGTTTTTGATCTTCGCCGGGAAATGGGGCTGTTTTGGTGACACTGCTGAAAGCCTTGCCCCTTGCAGCAAATCAGCAAAGGCCAGCCCGGCAATGCCGCCGCCAGTTCTCAACAAAAGGTCTCTACGGGAAAGGAATCGTTGGCTCATGGGATGTACACAAACTCGTTGATGTTAAATAGTGTCTGGCAAAAATCGTTTAATCCAAACGTGCTGCCACGAATAAATTCGCTGGCTTGATGGATTTCGCCAGCAGTCGGAGGTCGGCTCAATGCCAGTCCATACGCCGTCTTCACCTGCTCATCCGTGTTCGGGGTAATGGCCTGCAAGCGCTGCGCAAAGTATTTAGCATTCATTCCAATTGCGGCATTGTTCATCATGATCAAAGCCTGCGGGGCAATTGTGGAACGGTTACGGCGGGAACAGGAAGTCATGCTGTCTGGCTTATCGAATACATCCAACATCGGCAATGGTATTGTCCGCTTGCTGAACACGTAAATGCTACGTCGCCAAGTAGAGGGATCGTTGTCCGGTTTGCCCGCCCATCCGCGTTTGGATGAAGATTGAAACAGTGCCGGATCAATAAACGGGTACACACCTTGCCCACCCATTTTCAAATCCAAAGTACCAGCTACAGCCATAATCTGATCGCGAACGGCTTCGGCTTCCAACCGCCTACGAGGCATCCGCCAAAGGCTACGATTTTCCGGGTCAATCTTACGATTCTCCTCACTATCCATCGCTTCCATACGATAGGCTTCTGAGTTCATCATCAGCCGATGCATAGCTTTAATGCTCCAACCTTGTCGAGTGAATTCGCCTGCCAACCAATCCAGAAGTTCAGGATGGCTGGGCTTTTCGCCAGTCTTGCCAAAGTTGCTGGGCGTGCGGACAATGCCTTCGCCGAAATGATTCGCCCAAATACGATTCACCATCACCCGTGCCGTTAAAGGATTTTCAGTGGAAGCAACCCAATCCGCAAATCCACGACGTCGCCAACTGGACTTTGCATCTGTCGGAGGTTCAGGGAAATTCCATTCCCCCTGATACGCTGCGGAAAGGACTCCAGGCTTCATCACGCTGCCTTTTGATCCCGAGTTGCCACGATACAAAAAGTGGGAATCCGGTGCCTTTGTGCCCGATTCTTTCACCGCCATCGCCGTGGCCAATTCTGCCGGACGCCGCTTGTCCATTTCAGCAATTTTCCCTTTCAATTCTTTATGCTTATTTTGATCTTCAGGAGTCATCGCCGCCGTTAACTGTTCCGGCTCCACGTTGAATGTTTTTTGCACTTGGATGGCGTTTAACTTTTGTCCCTCAGTGCGTTTCTCTTCCGGGGTATCCAAAGCAGACTTCACATAATCGGGAAGCTTGGCCACTTGCTGCGCTTTCAACATGTCGCGATACGTTTTTTCCAACTTGCTGAGTTCAGACTTAATCGGCTTTTCTTCTTTGTCAATCCCATCACTAGCCGCGTTCCATAAATCCATTTCCTGCTTGGAAACAATGGCCGGCTCTTCCGCCTTCATAGGCCAAAAAACTGCTTGCACACGATAATAATCTTTCTGCGCAATAGGATCGAACTTGTGATTGTGGCAGCGTGCGCATTGAATGGTCATGCCTAAGAATGAATTCACGGTGGTGGCAATCACATCGTCCAATTCATCCAAACGGGTTTGCTCATCTTTCTTGTTGTTTTC
>JAYWBH010000541.1:0-12521 GCA_043781815.1 Bryobacterales bacterium
CGCAGAAAGGAGTAATCCCCTATGCCGAAACTCAATTTTTCAGAACGTCTGATTGATCCGAAAACGCCAGACAGGCGGCCTCGCCGTGCTGCTTATGCACTGCCCACAATGTTCACAGCGGGCAACGTTTTGCTGGGATTTCTTTCCATCATTGAAACCTTTCAAGGGGCTATGGCCAACGTCACAGGGCAATCTATGGAAGCGATGCATCACTTCGATTTGGCGGCCATTATGATTGGCATCGCCGCAGTGATGGATGGCTTGGACGGGCGCATTGCACGGATGACCAACACGGTCAGCGACTTTGGAAGAGAGATTGATTCCCTGGCCGACGTGATTGCTTTTGGCTTGGCCCCGGCGATGCTGGCTTTTGCCTGGGGAATTCAGTTTGTGGATTGGCCGTTTGATGCGTCTGTACGCACTCCTATCATTCGTGCCGGATATTTTTTATGCTTCCTCTACCTGTTGAGTGGTGCGGCTCGGCTGGCGCGTTTTAATGTGGTGACCAATCCACAACCCAGTAATCCGGGTCGGGCTGATCGCAAATATTTTGTGGGCTTGCCCATACCGGCGGCAGCCGCCATGGTGGCTAGCATTGTTTATTTTGAAGGGTCGACCCCTTTGAAGTATTGGATTTTTTCGGTAGCTTGGATGGCTTTGATGGGCATGCTGGCGTTCCTGATGGTTTCCACCTGGCGCTACCGAAGTTTTAAGGACTTCAACCTGGGACGCCCGTTGTCGTTTAAGAGTCTGATTCTTTTTGGGAGCCTGATGTACCTCATCTACGAGTACTCCAGACCCGTTTTATTCGTCCTGGCCATTACTTATATGGCAAGTGGCATTTTGATTCGCATCGGCGGATTGTGGCGCCGCAGTACGCAGCCCACTCCGCAAACTACGCCGAAAATACCGGAGACACAAGTTGGCTAAAAAGATTGCTGTGATTGTAGGCGGTGAATCACTGCTGGGTCGCGAAATTAAGGAACTGGCTGGGGATTTATTTCGCCTGCAGATATTGGGCGGCGAGGAAGAAGAAGTCGCCGTGATTGAACAACAGCAGGATGAATTGACGGTGCTGGCGCGGTTGGAAAAAGCTAGTTTGAAAGATGCGGATGTGGTGGTGCTGACAGCATCGAGCGCGGAAATTTGTCAACAGGCCATTGACTGGGCACCGAAAAAAGTTCCTGTGATTGATGCCAAAGGCTTGTTGGATGAAAAGCCTGGTGCGCGCCTATTTCGTCCTAAAGGTCCCACGGCCAGATTGACGGTAGTGCCGACTTCGGCGGCGCAGGTGTTGGCCAATTTGCTTACCACGCTTGCCGCAGTGCATCCGATTGCGCGCAGTGTGGTTACCATTTTTGAACCAGCCAGCGAATGGGGTCAGGCAGGGGTTGCGGAGTTGCAGGGGCAAGCGGTTTCACTGCTCACCTTCAAGCCGATTGTGAAGAAGATCTTTGACGCCCAGTTGGCATTCAACAAGCTGGCGGCATTTGGAGAAGATTCAAAGTTCAGTTTGGCGGAAAAAGAAGCACGTATCGAACGTCATTTGGCTAGCCTGCTGGCAGCGGCCAATGGTCCGCCCATGCCGTCGTTGCGGCTGATTCAGGCACCTGTGTTCCATGGGTATAGCATGTCAGTCTGGGTGGAGTTTGAAAAATCGCCAAACAAGATAAAGATTGAAGCAGCTTTAACGAAAGCGGGCACCGATGTTCGGGACGATTCATTGGAGCCGCCCAACAACGTCGGCATTGCTCAACAGAGTGGCTATGCCGTGGGTGCGGTTCGTGTGGATAGCAACAATCCCAAAGCAATTTGGTTATGGACGGTTGCCGATAATGTGCGCATTGCGGCTGATTCGGCGATTGCCGCGATGACCGCCGTGGTGGGAGCTTAGATGAGACTGGTGGGGGCAATTGTGTTGGTGCTGGTGAACGCCGGTTGCGGCTATCACGTATCGGGGAAGGCGGATCTGTTGCCGAAATCGGTGCAGACCATTGCCATTCCGGCCTTCACGAATATCACTGCGCGCTACAAGTTGCCAGAGCGGCTGGCGGGGTCTTTGACACGGGAATTTATCTCTCGTACGCGCTATCACATTACTGCTGATCCAACCACCGCTGACGCGGTGCTGCGCGGTTCGGTGCTGCGTTACGATTCCTACGTGACCACGTTTGACCCGGTCACCAATCGTGGAAGCAGTGTGCAGGTGAACGTCACGTTGAAGCTTACGTTAGTGGAACGGGTGACGGGAAAAGTACTGTTTGAACGGCCTTCCATGGAAGTGCGGGAGCGGTACGAGATCGCCACGGATCAGCGGGCGTATTTGGAAGAGAGTGACGCGGCAGTGGATCGGATGAGTCGGGATTTGGCGCGGACGGTGGTGAGTGCTGTGTTGGAGGCTTGGTGAAATTAACTCGCTTGCGAGTTGGCAGGCAGTTCTGCCTGCCACTTCGTTTTTCCGCAATTGTGTTATCAGCGTGCATCGGCGTCCATCAGCGGCCCAGATTAATTGCCGCTGATGGACGCAGATGGACGCTGATAACACAATTTGGCCTGCCACTTCGTTCTCTGCAATCGGACCGCGAGGGAGCGGTTTTTCCAACAAGGGAAAACACTGAGTGGCATTCCTGGGAGTTGGTATGACTCCTGATCAACTCCTCACCCAACTTAAAAAAGGACCTGCGGCACCGGCTTATCTGTTCCTTGGACCCGATGTGTATCGTCGGGTCCGTGTGCGGGAAGCGTTGCGCAAATCGGTGTTGGGTGAGGAACCAGATGAGGAAGGATTCACTCGCCATGATTTAGATGAGGTGAAACTTTCCGATGTGATGGATGATGCCTGTGCCTATTCCCTATTTACTTCGCGAAGGTTGATTTGGGTTGGCGCGGCGGAAGGGGCTATGCCTCGAACATCGAAGGCGGCAGCCGCATCGAATGAGGACGGCGACGCCCCGGCGGCTGGCGTTGGGGCTCGGATTGCACAGTATTTGAAAGATCCCATTCCGGGCGTTTGCGTGGTGTTTGACATCACTCGTTATGAGATGGATAACGATGACAAGGCTAAAATCGAACGGGCTCGAAAGTTCTATTCAGCCATCAAAGATGTGGTTGAATTTCCACCGTTCACCGCTGCCGAAGCAACCAAGTTGATGGGTGATCTGGCTAAGCAGCACGACGTTAAGTTTGCGTCTGGTGCGCTTCAATTTTTGATTGAAGCGACGGGAGCCAACGCCAATCGGCTGGTGAACGAACTGGAAAAGCTGAGCCTGCTTGCCGGTAAGGGCGGCACCATTACTGAGGCGATGATCGGCAACATGGTTCCCGATGCCAGGGAGACTACGGTTTTTGCACTGGTGGCGGCGATGGGTCGCAAGGATCGGAATCAGTCGTTGGAACTTCTCGATACGCTGGTTCGCGATGGTGAGTACTTGCCGCTGGCGTTGAACTTTTTAGCAACTCAGTTTCGGCTGGCGTTGGTATCGAGGGAAGCAGGGTTGAAGAGTGCGTCGACGATTCAGGGACATTTCATGCAGCTAGGAGTTCCTATGTGGAGATCCCGTGCAGATCAAGTGAGCCAGACTGCCGCATCGTTCAATGATGGGCAGTTACGCAAGGCGATGGTGGAGATTTTTGAGGCTGACCGTGGCATGAGGGATATCAAGCTGGATGATCGTACGGTGATGGAACGATTTATCTTGTCGTTAACTAAGTAAAGACGACTAAGTAAAGACGACTAAGTAAACAAAAAAGCCCCGAGCAGGTGCTCAGGGCCTTTGGGGTAAAACCTTTATTCAAACAAGAGAAATTAAGCTGCTGCGACCATTTTCTTCAATCGCAGAGCGATGCGGCTTTTATAACGGGCTGCCGTGTTCTTCTTGATGATGCCCAATTTGGCGGACTTGTCGATCACAGAAAAAGTGCCGGGGACAGCCGATTCCACTGCCTTAGCATCTTTGCCCGCGAACAGGCGGCGCAGGGAGCGGATGGAATGGCGAAGACGGGTGTTACGCATCCGGTTGACCAGGGTTTTGCGTTCGGTCTGACGGACGCGCTTGAGCGATGAAACTGTATTTGCCATCTAGTAAAAAAACCAACCTTCGAAATCTCGGCCAGAAGTGACCTGTTAATAGAATAACCCAGCGGAGGTATGCGACGCAAACTTAGGGGGTGTGCTAATTGTGCGTTGCGGGGGAATTTGGGTCTATTTTATGGAAGCAGGATTTCGTGAAAAGTATTCCAGCGCTGCTTTCAAAACGTACCCCAAAAAGGCTCCGATGCCAACCATCATTGCGCTAGCCACACCGATGAGAACTTTAGCAGCATGGACATCCTTACCAATAGCTTCCAACTTAGTGCTATGCGAATCCGTTTTGGCCTTGAGCGACTCAACCGCTTCTGTTAGTTTTCCTAGAGAATTTTGTATTCCCCCAATAAGCTCAACTGTATAGCTGTAGTCGCCTGATGGATATTGCTGAGGGGGCACCTCTGGGTATCGTTGAGGGATTGTGTTTTGGAGTATTTCCTTTGGAGGCTTAGACACTGGTTGGTTTCCCAATTTTAGCCGCAACCCATTCCCATACTTGAGAGCTAGCGCGTCCGTAATAACCCGAGACGGCAACAATCACAGCTGAGCCACTTTCGGCACCTGGTGTTATTTGTAATTTATTCGATATTTCGATTGCCGTTCCAGATCCTGCAATAAACCATTGCCCTGGGCGAATTTCGATATGGCTGTCCGGGAATTGTTCCGCTAGGCGAAGAGAAAGGTTCAAGTTTGAAGGATCGGCCATTACGGCAAAAAGGGTTGCGAATGTTGTGATAGCCATGCTTATGCCACTGGAGCTTACCCTACAGCAAGTCCTAGTTCAGCTTAGCAGTTCTGAAATCACCTGACGCTAATCCGCAAACTTAGGCGGCTTGCTAATTGTGCGTTGCGGGGAAATTCGCCGTGGTCGATTGACCTTTTGCCTTAACCGGCAGGAACTGCCTTATAAGAGACTGATTCGCCACATACCCATTCCCTTGTGAAATTAAGAGACCCTTCTCTTTCAACAAATCAACATCGCGCGAACAGGTCCTGGCGTGCATCCCGGCATAAAGTTTGGCAACACGTGGCGATACTTGATCCATTTCGCCCATCGGCACCGGATCAGACTTGGTAGAGATATCCAGGATTAGCGCCTTCTGCCTGGCTGCGGCTCGGCTATTCTGGTGATGAAAAACTTCGTGAATGTAATTCACCCAGGCCACATCCAAATGCAATTGCCGGATGTAAGCGATTTGCTCCTTCAGCCCATCGACGAATCCAGTGACTGCGTAGGCGAGAAACGGCATGACCTTGCCACCCGATTCACTGGCCGCCCGAAGCTGTCGTAGATATTCTTGCCGGGTGAGATTGTAGTGATTGCTTAAAAGGTGAGAGGCGGGCGAAGGGACACCTTCTGCCAATAACATTTGCGCTTCGATCAGCCGCCCAGTGCGACCATTGCCGTCACTGAATCCGTGGATCCACTCCACGTAAAGATGACCAAGGATCGCTTTCAAGATCGCCATATGCATGCTTCCCAGGCCAGCTTGCGGTTGGAAATCAGGACCGTTGAGCCAGTGGCACAACTTTTCAAACAGATACTCGCAGTCTTTGGCGGGTGCGCCCCGATAGTTCATCACTCCCACTGAGTAAGTCCTGATTTCACCCGAGGTGACTCCCGGTTCCAGAGCTAGACGGTGCAGCATCGCTCGATTGATTTCCTTGATCCGGGGTACCGTGAGCGTAAGGCTTTCGCCCCTGTGGATCGTCTCCAACATGCGGTTGGATTCGTTGATGATGTTGTCGATCTCCTGTTTTAAATACTCCTTGCTGGGCGGAACGTTCAGCTTTCCGGCAAGATGTTTTAAGACCTCTTCTTCCGATAGCGTGTTCCCTTCAATAGCCGTGGTTCCCCAGACCCCTTTCGCCAAATAGACCTGGTGTAGAGTTCGTGCAATATCGGGACGCAAAGGCACCCCGGAAATATGTTCACACTTCGACTGGCATTCCCCCAAGGCGATCCAAAAGGAAGGCGGAGCGTCGCGAAGATCCAGTCGGAACGTTAACCAGGGGTGAGACTTCTCGTATTCCCGACCGTGTTTGGTCATTTTTTGTCTGCCTAAGTGTCGCTGGAGTTGTCAATTGTAAAGCATTGACGTATATGAAGATGTTAATATATTGTCGTATGAATTGTCAATGGTTTCGTCGTAAGTCAGTGGGCGTCTTTCGATGCATCAACATTACTTACCCAATTTTTGTTAGGATACCAATTACCACATGTCACAGATCAAAGGCCCCGCCATTTTCCTGGCTCAATTCATGGGTGATGAGCCACCCTACAATACCTTGCCCAACATCACCAAATGGGTGAAATCGCTGGGCTATAAAGCTGTCCAACTGCCCAGTTGGGATAGTCGGATTATGGACCTGAAGAAGGCCGCTGATTCAAAGAGTTATTGCGAGGATTTGAAGGCGCAAACCAACGGCTTGGAAATCACTGAACTAGCCAGCCATTTGCAGGGTCAACTGGTGGCCAGCCATCCTGCTTATGACGAATTATTCGACGGTTTTGCGGCGAAGGAAGTGCAGGGGAATCCCAAAGCCAGGGCGGAATGGGCTGTGAAGCAGATGAAGATGGTGATCAAAGCATCGGGGAATTTGGGGCTGAATTGCACTGCTTCTTTTACGGGAGCTTTGTTGTGGCCGATGATGTACCCTTGGCCGCAGCGTCCTGGTGGATTGGTGGAAGAAGGATTCAAGGAACTGGCCAGACGCTGGAAGCCGATCCTTGATTACGCCGATCAGTTTGGGGTGGACATCGCCTATGAATTGCATCCTGGTGAGGATGTGTTCGATGGGGCCACGTTCGAACGTTTCCTGGAAGCCACGGGAAACCATCCGCGAGTGAACATCAACTACGACCCATCGCATTTTGTTTTGCAGTGCATGGATTACGTGGGTTTCATTGATATTTATGGCCCGCGCATTAAGGCGTTCCATGTGAAAGATGCCGAGTTCCGTCCTTCGCCCAGAGCGGGAGTTTATGGCGGATATTTGGGGTGGAAGGAACGTCCAGGCAGGTTCCGTTCATTGGGTGATGGGCAGGTAGATTTCAAGCAGGTGTTCACCAGAATGACTGCGGCTGGCTATGACAAATGGGCAGTGCTGGAATGGGAATGCTGCTACAAAGACAGCGTACAAGGGGCAACGGAAGGGGCTCCATTCATTGCGGCACACCTGATTGATGTCCCAACGAAGGCGTTCGACGACTTCGCTGGCGGGTCCGCCGATGCGAAGACCAACCGCAGAATCTTAGGGCTCAAATAAAGAAATTTATCCGCAGATGACGCAGATGAACGCACGATAAGACGAGCACAGCATTTTGGATTTCATCTGCGTCATCGGCTTGTTTGGGATAGCGTAAGAAGAATTATCCGCAGATGACGCAGATTAGCGCAGATAAGACGAGCACAGCATTTTAGATGTTATCTGCGTTCATCTGCGACATCTGCGGATAATTAGTTTTGGGCTTCTTCGAGAGCCAGCTTGCGTTGGCGTTGGAAGGCCATACGAGCCTGGTAGTCTGCGGAGAGTTTGGCGAAGGCGGCCCAGTAGTAGCCTCCTACGAAGATCAACAGAAAGGGAACAGCCAGGATGTTGAGCGTATCAATGGCGTAGGCGATCATGCCTAAAAACCAGGTGCCTGCGGCCAGTTCGAAGAAGGGAAGCCATCCTATGCGGCTTCTGTACTTGGACGCCAGCGCCTTCTTGTTGTCGCCGCCAATAGCGTACTTCGGGGTGCGGACGAATCCGGTTTCATAGCCAACCAGCGCTTCAATCACAGCCTTGGCGTTTGACAATGTGAGTGCTACGCCTGCTGCCAGCAGTGCGGGCATCAACCAGAAAGAGCGTTTCCAAGTGGTGGGATGCAGTTCCCGTTGGGCCACCAGATAGAATGCGGAAATGGACCAGAACGATGCGGCGATGAGTGGCAGATCAAGAAACAGCATCTGCACCGGACCCATATAGAAGCGTACGATCATCACCGGCAACATCAGCACGGAGACGATGAGCATCAGCGGATAGGAGATGTTCGGAGTGAGGTGGAAAAACGCTTCCGCTTTTACGCGCCATGGCAAATCGGCCCGCATCAGCATGGGCATTAACTTCAAAGCGCATTGGGTAAGGCCCTTGGACCAGCGTGTCTGCTGAACTTGGAAGCCGTGCATATCCACAGGCAGTTCCGACAAGCATTCCACATCGGGGCAATAGATAAATTTCCAACCCTTCACTTGGGCGCGATAGCTTAAATCGGAATCTTCGGTAAGCGTATCGTGCTGCCAGCCGCCCGCATCCTGGATCATGGCCTTGCGCAAAATTCCGGCGGTACCGTTGAAGTTGAAGAACAGGCCACTACCAGCGCGGGCCACATGTTCCAGCACAAAGTGACCGTCCAACAACATGGTCTGCACTTCGGTGAGCACGTTGTAATGCGAGTTGAGATAGGTCCAGCGAGTTTGCACCACACCCACTTTCGGATCAGCGAAATTGTGGATGGTGCGCATTAGGAAGTCGCGTGGGATGAGGAAGTCGGCATCGAACACGGCTACGAAATCACCGGTGGCGATCTCCAAGCCTTCTTGCAACGCACCGGCTTTGTATCCGTGACGATTGGTGCGATGAATGTATTCAATGGGGTGCCCTGCGGCACGATATTCGGCAACCAGACGTTCGGTGAAGGGATGGGTTTCGTCGGTAGAATCGTCCAGAACTTGGATTTGCAGCAGATGGCGCGGATAGTCGATCTTCACCACTTCTTCCAGCAAGCGTTCCACCACGAAGCGTTCGTTGTACATTGGAAGCTGAATGGTGACTGGTGGCAGTTCGGCAAATTTGATGGTGGGGTCGACGGCAAGCTTGTGGCGATTCTTGTAGAACGCGCGGATCATTTCATAACGGTGAAGTCCGTAAAAGCTCAACACGATCAACACGGCGAAATAGGGAACCAACAGCGAATAGTCAAACCAAGCCAACCGATGAATGCCCGCAAAGGTATCATCAAACAGAGCTACTTTCATCTGTTCCAGGATCGGCTTATTGTTCAACAGCGCTAAAGGCTGCACAAAGTAATTCATGAAATTTGTTCCACTCTCACTGGGTATCCTAGCGGTTGCGGTTGCGGCAGGACTGTTCCACATGGAGGGCAGGCTAGCCGTATATCTAATACTCTCTATATTTTACCTGATCGCGGTGCGGATTGTTACGGGGCATGCGGTGTCCCGGAATGTGTCTATTTTCATCATTTTAGCGGCGCTGGTATTTCGCGTGATTGCGTGGAGCCAACCTCCTCAATTTTCCGACGACGTTTTCCGCTACCGATTCGAGGGTCAAGTACAAGCCCAAGGGCTTAATCCCTACTTAATACGACCTTCCGACCCGCAAAGTTCCAGTTACAAAGATGCAGCATGGGCGCATGTAGTTGCAAAGGACTTTCGGGCAGGCTATGGACCATTGATTGAGCGGATGGAAGCATGGAATTGGCGGCTGGCTGCGGCGAAGTCAGACGACCCGTTTCAGCAGGCGTATCTGTTTAAAATCCCCGCCGCACTGTTCGATTTGGGATGTCTGGCGTTGTTGTGGTTGCTGGCACCGCAACGGATCTTGTTGTATGCGTGGTGCCCGGTGGTGGTGGTGGAATTCTGGGGCAACGGTCATAACGATGCAGTCCCAGTGTTCTTCATGCTGGCGGCATTGTTAGCGGCGAAACGGAATTGGCAGTGGCTGGTGTTCCTGTTCATTGGCTTCGGCATTGCTGCGAAATGGTGGCCTGCGGTGCTCATGCTGGCCTTCACTGGTCGGGACTTTGGGCGATTAAAATACTGGCCTATGGCTGTGCTGCCTGTGCTGGTGTTCGGGTTCCCTTACTGGGCCAACGTCATGGAGAACGCCCAGTTCATGACCGGCTTCGTCGGCGGATGGCGGAATAATGACAGTCTGTTCGGCCTCATCGCCGGGCTATTCACAAATCCGTATCATGCCAAGTACGCGGTGTTCGGATTGATTGTAATGGCAACGGTAGTGATCGCCGGTTTGCGACGTCCGCTGGCGTGGCGAGTGCTGGCAACGCTGACGGCGCTGTTGCTGTTGTCAGCCAACTGCCACGTCTGGTATCTGACATGGCTAGCCGCGCTGCTGCCGATGAGTCAGAGTTATGGAGTGCAAGCCTGGGTAAGTTTGGTGCCCATTTTTCATTTGAGCCGACTAGCGGAGTTGCTCACCGGCCAGTGGCAAGGAGTGGTGGAGGATCGCTGGTTTGTTTATGTTCCAGTGTTTTTGCTGTTGGGCGTGGATTTGTTTGGGTGGCTAAATGAACAGCCCACGGGTGATGTTGAATAGCGCCGCTGAATGGGTCGAAAATATCGGGTCAGTGCGATGCACGCAAAGCCACTTGACTGTATAGCAAGATTGATATAATTTAAGAAGATGGATACCGAGTGCCTGAGACAACCGTTTTCTTCTATAAAGACTATGATAATTCGGTTCCGGTCAAGGACTGGCTGGCGGAGCTTAAGCGCAAGGATCGTCAGGCGTTTGCGCAATGCACGGCTGTTATTGGACGCCTTGCAATGTTCGGCCATGAATTGCGTCGACCTAAGGCAGATTTTTTGCGCGATGGGATTTATGAACTCAGAGCCAAGAAGGGCCGAGTAAACTATCGGGTGCTCTACTTCTTCCATGGAAAGAACGTGGCCTTATTGGCTCATGCATTGACGAAGGAAGGCATGGTTCCTGATATCGAGATTAACCGCACATTGGAGCGAAAGAGACGTTATGAGCGCAATCCGGAAAAACACACTCATCAAGAAAGCCACGACTAAAAAGACTGGAAAGACGCGGGACGCGATGGAAATCATTGACCGGATGATTGGAGATGATCGCGAACTCAGAACGCTTGTTATTAAAGCTGGAGTGAACGCGCACATTGCTCAGCTCATCTACGAGGCTCGAACTGCCGCAGGCATGACTCAAGCCGAACTGGCGAAACTAATTGGAACGAAGCAACCAGTAATCGCACGGCTGGAGGACGCCGATTATCAGGGCCATTCCCTAACGATTCTCCAACGAATAGCAGATGCGCTGAACCAACAGCTAGAACTTCGCCTCAGTCCAATCCCCAAATCAATTCGGGATCCAAGAGTTTCTCTGGAGCGATTGCATGCTTAGCACTCAACTATATTGATATGTAGTCGCATTGTGACTACACTTAATTGTGAAGAACCAGATTCGAAGCAGACTTGCCACGAAGACTGCGGACACCTACGTTCGCGCTCGCATCGATAGCGCGACCAAAGAACGCGCCGCTGAAGCTCTGGCTGCAATGGGACTTTCCATTTCCGATGCTATCCGTTTGCTAATGTTGCGTGTGGTGGATGAGCGTCGCCTACCCTTCGAAATTAAGGCACCAAACCTGACGACGCGCAAAGCGTTTGGTGAGCTTGAGGCGGGGAAGGGGAAGCGCTTCGCCAATACCGCAGCACTGATGGCGGACTTGAATAGCGTGACTTGAAACGCGTTGCGTCGTCGCGTCACTAAATCGCGAACTATTCGGCCAAGCCAATGGTCTAAATAAACAGCCCAGGCTTGACGTTGAATAGCTTGCCCAGTTTCCGCGCGTGCTCCAAGCTGATTTTCCGCTTGCCATTCAGCGCTTCATTCACGTGGCTACGCTGACCGAAGATCGCGATCAAATCGGCGGGGGTTTTGCCGGAGTGATTGACCAGGAACCGCAATCGATCCGCTGGGGTACCGTTATCCGGCGGGAGTGCGTGACGGCGGTCGTAATCGTCGACCAGGATCGCCAGCAGCCGCATCAGCTTGGTTTCCTCTTTTGTACGGGCACGAGCCTTGCCGACTAAGTCGCCAAAGCGGTTTCCTATTTCGCGGTACTGTTTATCCGTCTCGATGGCTTGAGGAACGACCTCGAGTAACAGGTCTTCGTAGGTTGCAGTTGGCATTAAAAATCCTCCCGATCACATTCTTCACGGGTCATGACGTCTTGTACAAAAAATATCTGCTCTTCAAAGTCTACTCGCGCTACCAAGCGGTATTTGTTCCCGCCGATTTCGAAAATCAATGTTCCAGTAGTAGGGGCATAATCGGTCGCCGGGAATGTCTGCTTTAACCCTGGGAAATGCGGCCACTCAGTGGAGCGTACGATTTCGAGGAACCGTTGAAGCGGCTTACGGGATGTCGCATGCTTAGCCGCAAACTTCGCAAGCGACATTTCGCCGTAGACTTCCATAGGCAATGTTCCCATAATTGGGAACACGTGTCAATTGCGGCTAATGAAAGATCCCGCTCGGCATTGGCTAAAACTTCTTACCTTCGCGTTACTTCCCGCAAATTACAGATCAATCAAGCTAAGACTAATCTTGAGAGACTCGTTCACCCGCTGCATGTTGGCGCTCGACAACCGCCCGATTTTCTTACCTAA
>JAYWBH010000542.1:0-4203 GCA_043781815.1 Bryobacterales bacterium
TAAGCCGCTGCGGGATGTTTGATCAACGCTTTGTTCCTGGCAAATTTATCCAAGCTTTTGAATTAAAGCTTGAATGTCTTTGGCATCTTTTTCACTCGGTTTTGAGCGCATGGCATCGGCCAAAGCTTTCTTAGCGGAGACCTTATCCCCTTTTTGAGCGAAAGCCATTGCCAAATGATACTTAAAAGTGGCGGCGTTGGCATGCGATGGATTCTTCGTGATCAGTTCGTTAATTACGTTGATCGCGTTGTCTGGAAGATTCTTCTTGATGTAGATCCATCCCAACGTATCGGCAATGTTGGCATCACTTGGATTCTTCTGTTTGGCCCGCTGTGCCAGCGTCAACGCCTGGTCCAGATCGCTACCTTCTTCAGCAATCATGAATGCCAGATTATTTAGCGCAACCTCGTTATTGGGTTGCAGCTTGAGAATCTTTTCATACAAGGGACGCGCTTGCGCCTGATTGCCTTGCACATGCAGCAGCATGGCTAGTTCAGCGTAAGGAGTTGCATCATTGGGAAGGAGTTCCACCGCACGACGCAAGTATTCAATGGCATTCTTACTATCGCCCAGTTGACGATACGCAATCCCCATGCGGACATACATGGCACCGTCTTTCGGATTCTGGTCAAGAACTTCCTTGTAATAAGGAATTGCTTCCTGAACCTTATTGTTGCGGATGGCAATGTTTCCGTAGGCGATCTTAAGTGCGGTCCGCTCTGGGTGCAATTCGATTTCTTTCTTCACGGCAGTCATCGCCATATCGTACTTACCCTGAATCATGTACGTTTCCGTGATGCCCATCAGCCCACGAATATCAGGAGGATTGGAATGATAGATATCGTTGAAAATCTTCTCTGCTTCTGAGAATCTTTTTTCCTGGAAATAAATAAACGCTTGTTGATATTTGGCGTCGTTAGATTCTGGATTGGTCTTCAACGTCTGTTCCAGTTCCACTAGCGCCTGCTTCAATTCACCCGTACCCATCAGGGCGCTGGAGATGATTAACCGCGCACTTACATTGTTCGGATTCACCGCCAAAATTTCTTTGCCGGAAGTCATGGCATTGGCCCATTCGCCGCGCGAGAGTTGAATTTGCGACAACGCCAAACGAGGTGGAATGTAGTCTGGCCGCAACTTAATGGAATCCTGAAACTGCACTTTGGCCGCTTCCACATCACCCTTCTGCATTAATGCCCGGCCCAAGTTAAATCGCAAAACGAAATTCTCTGGCATCTTCGATACAACCGACTGCATATCGGCGATGGCATTGGCTTGTTGTTCGGGCTTGCCACCATACAATTGCAGCGTGGCGCGCATGGAAATGGAATCAGGATCGGTAGGATCTTCCTTCAGCAACGATTCCACCAGGGCAAGAGCTTCAGGAAGCTTGTTTTGAGCCACCTTGATTTCAACCAGCCGCTTGCCGAAATCTTTGTGCTTGTCTTTTTGCGCTTTTTCGCCAGCCTCATAAGTCTTTTGAGCGTTATCGAAATCACGAATCCGATAGTAGAAATCCCCCGCCATAATGTAGGCGTTGGGGTACGTTTTAGGATCGGAAATCAATTTGTTCAAGGCAGCCTTCATTTCCGGCTCTTTACGATTCAGAAAATAATGGGTCGCCAAGTTCACCAGCAAGGTACCATCGGCGGGATTGTCTCTGGCCTTTTGATTGATGATCTTGTCCGCTTCGGCATAATTGTTGGCCCGCGCATAAACCATAAATAGAAAATCGTAGGCCGGATAGTACGTTTTATCCTTGACGATCAGCGCCTTTAACTTCGCTTCGCCTTCATCCGGTTTCCCAGTGTTGTAAAGCGTTTGAGCCAGAATCAAAACTAATCCGGGCTGATCTGGTTTGGCAGTGTCCGCTTGTTGAAAATATGCAAGAGCACCTGGGACGTCCTTGTCCGTCAACGCGATATAGCCATTCAAACGCAAGGCATCGTAGGATTTGGGATTCTTTTTGGTCAACCGGTTGGCCAAATCTTTCAGTTCTGGCAACAAACCTTTGAACTTGATCGGATCCACCAGGTAAGCAGTTAAATAAAGGTCAGCCAATTTGCTAAACGCATCGTTGTTGTCTGGCTGCAACTCCACTGCACGACGCAAGGAATTGACCGCTTCACCGGGACGACCTCTTTTCAACTCCGCCAGTCCAAGCTTGTACCAGGCTTCGCCGAAACGCTGATCTTCCTTCAGCGCGCGACGATACATGATGGCAGCTTCATTGAATTTGCCATTGTCAAAGTACTTATTGCCGTTGGTCAAGTGCTTTTTTTTGCGGGAATCAGGGTCGCCGGTGCAGCCAACGAAACTGATGAGAAGGGCTAGGGTGAGGAGGAGTCGTAGTACTTTCATATGTATGTTATCGAAACTTTAGTGTTTTCTATTAACTACTTCACCACAAAAAGCGGTTGGTTGCAATCGAGCCGCGCAGCTATCGTCCTAACTTTCGTTATAGTTAGCGGTGATTTAAGAATGCGCAGCTTTTAATCTACAGCGATTGTGGGTACAACTGGTCCCTTTAAAGGGCTATCGACAGAACCAGAGCGGATCATTACGGGTAGGCTATCGCCCCTTAAATGAGCCCCTGGAATGCGGAAGTTGATTTGATAGACGCCCACCAAACCGGGGGCGAAGGTGCTGGAATCAACAATGATTTCGGCTTCCTTGTAGCGGTAATCCCCAAAATACAGTTTAATCGCGTCAGTCTTAATCACCTTGTCGGTAGGCGATGCGGCGCCTAATGCCAGAGTAGTCCCTTTGGGAACACCCAGCCCCACGGCATACATGGTTAAACGTTCGTCGCGCTTAGCGGGATTGCTTTTCGAGATTTTTTCACCATTGGCCCGTACGATCAGAGCCTCCTGCGATCCGGGAACAGTAATCACAGCCGGTGCTACCTTCGCAATGGTCACCGCCACCGACCCCGACGCTGCTTTACGATCCACATTGCGGATGACGATGGTGTTGCGGCCAACCGTGGCGTCAGACGGAATCAGAGCATTAATCTGATTGGCGGAAGTCAGAACCAAGGGCAGTGGTGTTTGCCCTAACGTGACACACAAACCTCCCATGAAAGTGGGAAGCGGATTGGTGCTTGCGCTGGCTAGTGTTCCCAGATTTTGACCGAAAATTGAAATCAACCCATTTTGAGAAATCGCCGGTTGATAGCTTGCCAGATTCACCAAGCCATCGCGACTGGGCAACGGGATATCCGCACGATTCGGAACATCAATGGGAACCACGCTGATCCCGCTATTGGTCACGGCATAAGCGACGTTGTCCGTCAAATCGACAACCAATGTCCGACCATCAATGTTCACTCGCGCCGTGCCAGCCACTGTCGAAAGCGGGCCTTCCAGAGACTGCGTGGTACGCAGCGTTTGGCCGCTTACCGGATCAAGCAATTCAATTGCGCCCACGTCAAGCTGTGCCGCCGTGCCTGCCGCCGCTGGTGGTTGCGTGAATCGGGCATAAACCGTTCCACTTCCCGTAGCAACTGCGGAAATGGACCGAGTGGTGGTGGTAGTGGTTACAACTCCAGGGAAGCCTGGGAATCCGCCACCGCCTTGTACCGGGGTGGTGGGTTGCAAACCAGTTCCGCTAATGGGAGACAAGCTTTGGTTCAACACCAAGCCATTGGCCACAAAATATTGGCCGCGCGGACCTGCAGCAACTGGACCGTAATAGCCCTGAATCGGATTCGTTGCTACTTGGCGGGACTGCACAAAATCATCGACGGCAGCATCGTATAAGTAAACGTTTCCATTTCCTGCCATGAGCAGAGCGAACTCGCCGTTCGGTGTGGCGGCCATGGTTCGAGGTGCGGGGATAGTGGCCGTTCCGATGATCTGGCTGATGGTGCGTGGCACCATTTCATTACCCACTACTCGCCAAAGAGTTCCATTGCTCATCACAACCAAAGGTCCACGTTGAGTGGCAACAATGATGCTTGGCTGAATTGGAGCGTAAAAACCGTTGAATGGAATTGGCGGCATAACGATCTTAGTAGACACTGCCAACCTATCCAAATCGATCACACTGATAAATTCCGATCCTGAATTTGCCACATAAAGCACGTTGCCATCAGGGCTCATCGCCAATGAACGGGGAAGTTGACCCACCTTGATGGAGGCCATCATTTTCTTGGTCTTCTTATCCAACACTTCAATTCGATTCATGCCGGAATTGGCAATA
>JAYWBH010000543.1:0-12450 GCA_043781815.1 Bryobacterales bacterium
GCCGGAGGCTGTTTGGTTTCCAGCATCGCCGTGAACCAAAACGTACTGCCGCAGCCTTCTTCACTTTCTACGCCAATGGACCCACCCATCATCTCCGCCAATCGCTTGGAAATGGCCAGGCCCAAGCCAGTGCCTCCAAATCGTCTGGTGGTGGACGAATCCACTTGTGAAAATACCTGAAATAGCCGACTCAGGGCTTGCTCTGGGATCCCAATTCCAGTGTCTGTAACGGAAAAGCGAACCTGCACAAAATTGGATTCGCGGGTGTCTAAAACCACCTTCAGAAACACGCCACCCCCGCTTGTGAACTTAATTGCATTGGTCAACAGATTCAGAATGATTTGACGAATTCTGCCCGGATCTCCACTGACGTAGGCAGGCAGTTCCGGTTGAACCACACCAACCAGGTAGAGATTCTTCGATTTTGTACGCTCCATCATCAACTCAATTGAATCTTCTACAACCTTGCGCAAATCGAAATCAATGGTTTCAATTTCTACCTTGCCCGCTTCAATCTTTGAGAAATCCAGCAAGTCGTTGAGCAGCGTCAAAAGTGCCTCAGCACTGCTGCGGACAATTCCAGCCAGTTCCCTTTGCTCTTCGTTCAATGCGGTCTCAAGCAGCAGCCCTGTCATGCCGATAACGCCATTCATCGGTGTGCGAATTTCGTGACTCATGGTCGCCAAAAAGCTGGACTTGGCATGGTTCGCAGCTTCGGCTTTCTCCATGGCCTGCCAAAGATCCTGCTCCACCCGCTTTCGCTCTGTGATATCCCCTGTAACACCAATCAGATGCCCACCACGTTTACTGAACCTGCCCCGCTCCCAAATCCAGCAAGTGCCTTTCAACGGATGTTCAATTCGATACTCGCATTCATAGATATCGAAAATACCTTCTATGTGTGGATCAAGGGCCAATGGAATCTTGCTTTGATCCTCTGGATGGATTAAGGCCTCCCAGTCTCGCCGCTCCAAATCGCCATCCCGCAATTCCAATCCAATCAATTGCTGAAGTTCCGCGGAACAGGACATCCGCCCGGTTTCCAGGTTCCAGGTCCAGGCGCCTTCACTGGAACTCACCAGACACAAACGCAATCTCTCCCTGGCTTCGTAAAGATCTTCTTCCATCTGAACGACGCTCTGCACTGCGCTCAAATGCTCCACCAACGAACCGGCAAATAGCCATTGCCCGGAAACCTGCAAACTCCAAGTCCCTTGCACCCTCAGCGCATTGCCTGCTGCCGATTTCAATGGGAACTCAACAATGCCCGCTTGCCCGATATTCTGATCCCAAATCCGCCTGGTATTCACCCATTCGGTACCAACCGACAAATCAAACAGATTGGTAGCTTGCTCACCCACCAGATCTACAAAGGAACGATTTTGAAAGAGGAAATCTCCGGCGGAATCTGCCAGAAACAGACTCTGCGGAATAGATTCCCAAGCTTTTTCACAAACGAGAGTGGACGGATTGCTTGCCATTTATAATCGATTTCAAGACCTGTAGTCGTATCGACCGTGGCGGCGCAAGTTTTAAACTGAGTATGCTTGGGAATGGACTTCGTTGAGCAACTTAAGTCTTCCGTGGACATTGTAAAAGTTGTCGGCGATTATGTCCGCCTTCGCAAACTGGGAAACAGCTACAAAGGCCTGTGCCCGTTCCACAACGAACGTACCCCATCCTTCAACGTGCACAGTGTTCAGCAATATTACAAATGCTTTGGTTGCGGCAAAGGTGGCGATCTGATCAAGTTCGTCATGGAAATTGAAAACGTGCCTTTTTATGAGGCGCTTACCATGCTTGCTGAACGCAATGGCATTCCCATGCCCAAGCGGTCAGACTATTCCGATCCCGAATCGAAGCTCCGCGAATCCCTGTTTTCAGCCCAGGAAATAGCGCTGGAACATTTTCGTCAAAATCTGCATTCCAACAACGGTACCCAGGCCCGTACGTACTTAAAGAATCGCGGTCTGGACGGTGCTTTAGCTGCCGAATTCTCATTGGGACTTTCCACTCGCAGTGGCAACGCCCTTTGTGGCCTGTTGCAGCAACAAGGATTTTCGGCGGATCAAATTGTGGAATCGGGCTTAGCTTTACGACGCGACGACGGGGGACTTTACGACCGCTTCAGGGGCAGGTTGATGTTCCCCATTCACAATGAATCAGGAAAAGTGATCGGCTTCGGCGGACGGGCCCTTGAACCCGGCGATGAACCAAAATACTTAAACTCACCCGCCACCAAGCTTTACGACAAAAGCCGTACGCTCTACAACCTGCACAGGGCTCGTCAGGCAGCTCGCAATACGGATCGCATTGTGCTGGTGGAAGGGTATATGGACGTAATCGGCGTGTGGGCGGCAGGGGTCAAAGAAGTGGTGGCCACTTGTGGCACGGCCCTCACCAATTCCCAGGTGAGAGTTTTGCGTAAGTATTCGACTAATATTGTTTTGGCCTTTGACAAAGACGACGCGGGAAACAATGCATTGGAAAAACCAGCTCAAATGTTGCTTGAGGAAAACATGAATATTCGAATGTTGGAGATGCCCGGGAAACTTGACCCTGCAGACTTCGGAAAGCAAAATGAAGCGGAACTGCTGACTCGACTACAACAGTGGAGTACCGTCTGGAAGCACCAACAATTGTCGTTACCCAGTTATTTTTGGTGGCTGACCACCAGGACTAGTACTCGCTTCAATCTTAATGAAGCAGAAGGACGTACTGCGGCTCTTCGTAGCCTTTTGCCCATCATGCACCTGATACCCGACAAGATCGCGAGGGTAGCAGTTGCAAACGACGTAGCAGACTATCTGAAGCTGCCATTCGGACTACTTCGCGACGAATTCCGAAAATCAGCCTCAGATCGCACGCAACCTAGGTTTGATAAGCCCCGTTACGACCTGCCTTCGGCTGAGAAAATGCTGGTGCATGCGCTGGTGCAAAGTGCCCAGGCGCGTCGCCAGATTCTGGAGGAATTGGCTGCCCTGCCCCATTTCCAACAGCTTGCCGGCAAACATATATTTGAAAGTATCTTGGCAATTGAGCGTTCTGGGGTGCCATTCCGTTACGGGGAACTGGAAGCACGGCTAACAGAAGAAGAAAATACACTAATGGCCAAGCTTGCTTTTGCCGATGATACTGAAGAAGAAAACATAATAGTTAAACAAGCTATGGCCTGTCTTGAAGAGTTAAAGCAGCGTGCATCCCGTGAACGAATCGAAGCATTAAAAACGGAAATTGCGGCAGCGGAACGTTCGGGAGATATGGCCAAGGCTCTTGCTTTAATGCAAGAATTGAAGCGGCTACAAGCCCGCAGATCAGATTACTAGGAAATGCGGCCAGAATTTTATTCTGGTTTGCTGGTATAAAATGGTGGATACCTTAGTCGGGGATCTTTTGGCTACAGAAGAAAAAGACAGTGGTTTCGGCGATCTGATGGAATCGGGCAAAGACAAGGGTTTTGGTGCGTTCGAAGACGCGGCTGACCTTGTGCCAGATGAAATTGCCGGAGGACCCGAGCTTGAAGAACTTTTTTCGAGTCCGGACTTTGCTGTGGAATATCTGGATGATGGCAAGCTGGATTTCGGAAGGAAACGCGAGGAATCCGAAGAGTTAACGGACGTCGAACTTGCGCAGGACTTTTCCGACAAAACCAACGATCCCGTGCGCATGTATTTGCGCGAAATGGGTACTGTCCCGTTGCTCACCCGTGAGGGAGAAATTGAACTGGCCCGACGCATTGAGCGCGGTCAAAAGGGCGTACGTAAATCACTGAGTCGTTCCCCGGTGGTGGTTCAGGAACTGCTTCTATTGCCGAACTTACTCGAAGATGGCACTCTTTACCTTCGTGATATTTTGAACCTGCCCGATTTGATGGTGACCGATGAAGCGCTGGATGAGCAGAAGATAACGATTTGCGCTTCGATTGATGAGATTGACAAGCACTTTCAAAAAGCTCAGCAATATCGGCAAAAACTGTTGGCCGTTCCCAGGGCAACCAAGCCCAAACAACATCGCAATTTGAAATGGAGCATGGCAAGATCCATGGTGCGCGTGTCCAAAGGCATTCGCAACATGCCCTTTTCCAGCGTCTACATGCACCGTTTAGCGGCCCGTTTGCGCTCAAAAGTGGACGAATTTCGCCCGATTGAAGTGGAAATTGCCCGTGCCCACCGCCATTTGGAGGACCAACCGGCCTCCCCTGGTCGGGATAATCGTAAGGATCTGCGTGCCCTGAACCTCCGTTTGCAGGAAGTAGAAGAAGATTTTGGGGCATCGGCGACGGAAATCCGCCGTACCCTGCACATTGTGGATCGGGGAATTGAAGAGGCGGATCAAGCCAAGAAAAAGCTGATTGAAGCCAATTTACGCTTAGTTGTTTCCATTGCCAAACGCTATACCAACCGTGGCCTGCAATTCCTTGATCTGATTCAGGAAGGCAACATTGGATTGATGAAGGCTGTGGACAAGTTTGATTACCTGCGCGGCTATAAATTTTCAACCTACGCCACCTGGTGGGTTCGTCAGGCCATCACCAGAGCCATTGCCGATCAGGCTAGAACGATTCGTATTCCAGTGCACATGATTGAAACCATCAATAAACTGGTGCGGACACAACGGCTGATGCAACAGGAACTGAATCGCGAACCAACCAGTGAAGAGCTGGCCCGGCGCATGGAAATGCCTGTTGGTAAAGTTCGTAAGGTGATGAGAATCGCCCAGGAACCAATCTCGCTGGAAACCCCTGTGGGCGAAGAGGATGAATCGCATTTAGGCGATTTCATCATTGATCGTCGGGTAACTTCGCCATCGGAAGCGGTGATCAATCTGAACCTGCGCGAACAGACGGCAGAGGTGCTTAAGAGCCTGAGTCCGCGCGAGGAAAAGATCATTAAAATGCGTTTTGGTCTGCAGGACGGCAGCGAACATACGCTGGAAGAAGTGGGCCAGCATTTCGCAGTCACCAGGGAACGCATTCGGCAAATTGAAGCCAAGGCGTTGCGTAAATTGCGGCATCCCAGCCGTAGCCATCGGCTAAAAGCTTTTCTGGAAAGCGGCCCTAACGGCGAATAGGATTCGGCTACCTCTAATAAAGAGGAGGTTCCCCAGGTGGGCGAGTTTTCCAACGCCTGTGCATCCACAGCCATTGTCCAGGGTATTGACGAATGGCAGCCTCTACTGCTGACTGGATTCTTTGCGTATCTTCCGCCGGTTCTCCAACAATGGGAACCGGTGGATAGAACCTAAGAATATATTTCATCTCAACATGGTTCCATACGGCAAACCCAGGAATCACAGCAGCACCGGTGCGGGCAGCTAATTTCGCAAAGGCCGGACTTACACAAGCCTTTTGCCCGAAGAAATCTACAAAAATCCCTTCGCTGGCACTTACGTTTTGATCCACAAGAATGCCCACCGCTTGATTGGCTTTGAGAGCCCGTAGAATCCCGCGCATGAAATCGCGCTTGCCCAGAATCGTGTTCCCGGAAAGAGATCGGCGCTGCTCCACAAAGGCATCGAGCAGCGGATTATCCAACGGTCGCACCACGACGGACATGGGTTTCGAAAGCAGGGCATGGGCGAAGGCGCTCAACTCCCAGTTGCCTAAATGAGCGGTAGCGAACAGGACCCCGTTCCCCTGGTCCATGGCCTTCTGGAAATGCTCAAAGCCTTCATAGCGGATGTACTGGCTGACATTGCCACGGGTGATGCTGGGGAATCGGGAAAAGGTGAACAGCATTCGGGCCAACGCTTCGTTCATCTCCGCCACATTCGTTTCAGCAAGGCCGGTGAGTTGAAGATTGCGCAGGGCGACTTTGCCCAGCTTGGGTACTAGAAGATTCAGAAGTTGGAAGCAACCACGAGCCACGACTATGGCAAGGGATTCTGGCAATATGGCGATGCAACCGACTACAGCGCGCACTGCCCCATACTCAATCCAGTTGCGAAGTGCAGAGCGGGTAGTCACTGCGGTTAAGCGATCCAACCACCGGCCAGCACCAATTCGCCATCATAGATAACCGCACCCTGACCAGGAGTTACGGCACGCTGCGGTTCGTCAAACTGAACCTCAACACGGCTTGGTTCCGACGTGGGCAGCAGCGTGGCGGCGGCAGGCACGTGCCGATTCCGGATGCGCACCTGGGCTCGCCTGGGTTCGGCAATGGCGGGGATGGAAATCCAATTCACATCACGGGCAATCAGTTGCGAAGTCAACAGATCCTGATTGGACCCCACCACGACGCGCTTGGACTGCGGCTCTGTGGCAATCACATACAACGGTTCACGAGCGGCAATGCCCAAACCGCGACGCTGGCCAACCGTGTAATGATGCACGCCAGAATGCTCACCAATCACCTTTCCATCGGTTGTGACCACTTCGCCTTCCAGACCAGAAAGCGGTGCCCCAGTTTCTTTTAAATAAGCTTCAATAAATCCGGCGTAATCGCCATTAGGCACGAAACAAATTTCCTGGCTGTCGCCCTTGTCCGCAACAGGCAGGCCCAAGTCCCGAGCCATTTGTCGAACTTCGGTCTTATTGAAACCACCCAACGGGAACATGGTTCGGGCGAGCATGTCTTGCGTCAAACCAAATAGAAAATAGGTCTGATCTTTAGTTGCATCCACGCTGCGAAGCATCTGGTAACGGCCGGTTTCATCCTGTTGAATTCGGGCGTAGTGACCGGTGGCAATCTTCTCGGCACCAACCCCCGCAGCCATTTCCAGGAACTGATCGAACTTGATGAAGTTGTTGCACATGGTGCAGGGCACAGGGGTTCGACCCGCCAAGTAATCGGCAACAAACGGCTTCACCACGCTCTGTTCAAACTGGTCTTCCAGATTGACCACGTAGTATGGGATGCCCAGCAGTTGCGCCACGTAGCGGGCATCATACACGTCGTCAATAGAGCAGCAGCGGCCATTGGTGGCATCGGTAGCCAAATCTGGCAGACGACGCTGATTCCACAACTGCATGGTCAGGCCGACAATGTTATCGCCGCGATGCTTCATCATGGCCGCTGCGGCTGAGGAATCTACGCCGCCGCTCATGGCAACTGCAATCAATGGTTCAGGCATAGGTAGGAGACAGCCTCCTTAGCTGTGCACAGGAAGCGGTTACGGCTTCAACCAAATTGTCGACTTGCTGCATGTCGTTAGCGGGTCCAAGAGAAAATCGGATGGACGATTTTGCCTGGGCACGGGTCAGGCCAATGGCCAGCAATACGTGCGATGGTTCCACGGCACCGGAAGAACAGGCAGCACCGCTTGAAACAGAGAAGCCTTTCAGATCGAGCGAGATCACCATGGATTCCCCTTCAATACCGTCGAAACAAACATTCAAAGTATTGGGGATTCGCGGAGCATCCACTGCATTGAATCGAATATCGGGAATAGAAGCCGCCAGTTGGCGCTGCAAGTGATCGCGAAGATGGCTGGTCTTATTCGCTTTCTTAGCAATTTCAGCGGCATGGCCCATGGCTGCAAGTGCCGGAACATTTTCCGTTCCTGCACGACGGCCCTGCTCATGACGACCGCCGAATAGTAAGGGTTGAAGAGTGACCCCTTTGCGAACGTAAAGAGCACCAACACCTTTGGGAGCATGAAATTTATGTCCGCTGATGGCGTACAAATCAACGCCTGCAGTCACGTCGATGGGAATTTTGCCAGCCGCTTGCACACCATCAGAATGGAACAGGGCACCTGCTTGATGGGCAACATCGGCGATAGCGGCGATGTCTTGCACGGTCCCCAATTCGTTATTGGCGTGCATGACGCTGACCAACCCGGTATCTGGACGCATGGCCTGGGCAATGGAATCCACAGGAACAATGCCCTGGGAATCGCAAGGCACGTAGGTGACGTCAAAACCTTCCTGCTCCAATTGGGCGAAGGCGTTCAATACGGCAGGATGCTCAATGGTCGTAGTCACTGCATGACGACGAGTATTTCCCCGCATGGTTCCGAATATGGCCAGATTATCGGCTTCCGTCCCGCCGCTGGTGAAGACAATTTCCTTGGGACTTGCCGTAAGCAGGCCGGCCACCTGACGCCGAGCTTGTTCCAACAGCATCTTGGCTTGTTGTCCATGATAATGGATACTAGATGCATTGCCGGAGCAATCTTTTAAGTACTTCGAAAATAGTTCAAGCACACTATCCGCAATGGGAGTGGTCGCGTTGTGATCGAAGTAATAGCGTTGCACGGTGAGCCTTACTTAATTCTATCAATCAATGCCCAGAACCCTGATCACTTTAACCACCGACTTCGGATTGACGGACCACTTTGTTGGTGCCATGAAGGGTGTGATTTCCGCCACCTCTCCGCTGGCCCACACGGTGGACATCAGCCACTGTCTGCAGAAATTCGACATTTTAGAAGCCGCCTTTTTTGTTGGAGAATTCTGGAGGTGCTGGCCTAAGAAAACGATTCACGTAGTGGTGGTGGACCCTGGCGTGGGAAGTTCTCGACGTCCGATTTTGCTTGAAGCGGATGGCCAATTCTTTTTGGGTCCGGATAATGGTGTGTTCACTTTTGTGATGAAGGACGCCAAGAAATTTATCACACGGGAATTGACCAATGACAAATATTTCCATAAGCCGGTGAGCCGCACGTTTCATGCGCGCGATATTTTCGCCCCAGTGGCCGCTCATTTAGCCAAGGGAGTGAAGCCAATGCTGTTGGGTGCAAAAATTGGCGATGCACTGCGATTGGCCATCCCTCAACCAGAACGGACTTCGCGCCGCACCTTCACCGGAACAATTCTTAAAATCGACCATTTCGGAAATTTGATCACCAACTTTAAGGCTACAGATTTTGGAGCCATTCAAACGTCACCGTTTGAAATGTCTGTTGGTCTGAAAACCGTTCGACACCTGGCCCTGCACTACGCCGAATGCGACCTGGGCGAACTGTTTGTGATTGAAGGCAGCTCTGGATATTTGGAAGTTTGCCTGAATCAGGATTCTGCTGCACGTAAATTGGGCTGCTCCAGCGGGGCACCGGTGGAACTCACTCTCTTCTAAATCTCATGTACCGGGGAAGATTCGCACCATCGCCAACGGGACCTCTACATTTCGGTTCCCTGGTGACCGCCGTGGGCAGTTACCTGGATGCCCGGCACAGTGGTGGCGAGTGGCTGGTGCGGATAGAAGATGTGGACACGCCACGTAACGTCACTGGTGCGGCAGATCAAATTCTGCATACCTTGGACCTTTATGGATTTGAATGGAACGGACCAGTGCTGTATCAAAGTTCCCGGTTTGAGGCTTATGAAGCTGCCCTGGAAACGTTACGGCAACAGGGATTGCTGTTTCCCTGTGGGTGTTCCCGAAAAGATGTTGTTGCCGTATATCCTGGCACTTGCCGTCACGGGTTGGCCCAAGAGATGGAGGCTCGGTCATGGCGATTGCTGGTGGACGATGTGCCCGTTGAATTCGTAGATCAATCCGACGGTCACCTTCATCAGGAAGTGTTGACAGAAACTGTTGGCGATTTTGTGCTTAAGCGAGTGGACGGTCTTTACGCCTATCAACTGGCGGTTGTGGTGGACGATGCATTTCAAGGGGTAACCAATGTTGTGCGAGGTTCGGACTTGCTGGCATCTACCTGCCGTCAGATTTGCTTGCAGCGTGCCTTGGGATTGCCAACGCCAAAATATAAACACCTGCCGGTTGTGTTTGATGAGCATGGTGAGAAACTAAGTAAACAGACAAGAGCTCAACCAATCCCTATGGAAAAACAAGATGCGGCTAATACGTTGATGAAAGCTTTTGCTTTTCTTGGACACAAACAGCTTGAACACATGGCTACAGTTGGTGATGCCTGGAGGTGGATACTGAATGCCTGAAATGCCCGAGGTAGATGCTGTAGCGCGAAGGCTGCGGGAAAGTGTCAGCGGTGAAAAAGTGATTTCATTGCAGATTTTCCGGCCATCGCTGTGCCGTCCGCAGCGGCCGCAAGATGTGGAGGAAATGGCCAAAAGCAGGGTTCTGGAAACTGTGCGGCGACGCGGCAAGCATCTGTTTTTCCACCTTTCTGGCGGTGTGGTGTTGCATGCCCACCTGCGCATGACGGGAAACATTTTCGCGATTTCCGACGCCAGGTTTTATTCTTCCAATGCCCGGGCCGTCTTCACATTTGCTTCAGGACGGGGAGTGGTGTTTGAAGATTCACGGGCGCTGGGCAAGATGCAGTGCGTCACGGGAGCGGAAATTGCGGCAATAGAAAAGGGTCTGGGTTGGGAACCTCTGGAAGAGGGATTTACCATTGACAGATTCCGCGATATGGCGACCAAATCGGCAAAAGCATCGAAGATATTTTTGATGGATCAGCAGTATGTTGCCGGGTTGGGGAACATCTATGTGGCGGAAGCGCTGTTCCGGGCTGGAATTGATCCTCGTAAGTCTCTAAAGAATGTTAGTGCTACACGTTTAACCCGGCTGTTTGAGGCGATTCGCAGTGTGATGCGGGAAGCGGTAGAATCAGTGTATAGTGCTTACCAACAGCCAGGAACCTTTAGCGAAGGGGAAATATTTCCCGTAAAAGTATATGATCGCGAAGGAGACCCATGTATTACCTGCACCCGGCCTATCCGGCGGATTGCACAGGGTGGCAGGTCTACTTATTTCTGCCCCAAATGTCAACGATAACCAATGAACACAACAACTACTTCCCGTGCCGTTGAATTTCGCAAGGCCCTTGAATCAGGTGCTTTAGTGGCCGATGGCGCCATGGGCACCATGCTTTATGACAAGGGTGTCTTCATCAACCGCTGTTTTGACGAACTGAATATTGCGCAGCCAAGCCTGGTGAAGGAAGTGCACGATGCCTACATCAAGGCAGGCGCGCAGATTCTGGAAACCAACACTTTTGGTGGAAATCGCATTCGGTTAGGGGCCTTTGGATTAGCTGAAAAGCTGGTTGCGATCAATCAGGCGGGGGTTCGCATTGCCCGTGAATCGGCCAAGGATAAAGGATTCGTGGCTGGTGCAATTGGTCCCCTTGGGGTCCGCATTGAACCGCTGGGGGCCATTACATTTGCTGAAGCTCGCGATATATTCCGTCAGCAACTACAAGTACTTGTGGATGAGGGCGTGGACCTTTTGGTGATGGAAACTTTCGGTCGATTGGAAGAACTTCGCGAGGCGATTTTTGCAGCTCGTGAAGTTGCTGGACCAGAGATTGTGATTGTGGCCCAAGTGACCATTGACGATCATGGAAATTTGCTGGATGGAACCGATACGGAAACCTTCACCCGCGCCCTGGATGAATGGCCCGCCGACGTGTTGGGACTGAATTGTTCCGTCGGCCCTAAAGTGGCCCTGGAAACCATTGAGAAGATGATGCGCTTTTCCCACAAGCCGTTCAGCGCCATGCCCAATGCGGGATATCCGGTGACGGTGGAAGGTCGGCAAATGTATTTGTGTTCGCCCGAATACATGTCGCAATATGCCCGACGATTTTTGTGGGCGGGTGTCAAGATCATTGGCGGTTGCTGCGGGACCACTCCGGAGCACATCAAACTTTTGACCAGCGAAGTGCGCAGTCTGCATCCGCTGCAACGGGACTTGTCGGTAACGGTGCAGGAACCTGCGATCAAGCAGAAAGCCATGCCCAAAGTGGCCATTGAAGAAAAGTCTTCCCTAGGTGCAAAACTGGCGGCAAAGAAGTTTGTCACTTTCGTTGAGATTCTGCCACCGCGCGGAGTTGATCCATCGAAGGAAGTTGCAGGCGCAAAGTTATGCAAGGCGCATGGAATTGATGCGATTAACGTCCCCGATGGTCCGCGGGCCAGTGCCCGTTTAAGTGCGCAGGTGACATGCAGTATTTTTCAGGAACAGGCAGGCATTGAAGCGGTACTGCACTTTTGCTGCCGCGACCGCAATATTTTAGGAATTCAATCGGAGCTGTTGGGGGCGCACTTTACTGGAGTCAAGAATCTGATTTGCATCACCGGTGATCCGCCGCGCATGGGTTCGTATCCCGATGCCACCGCCGTATTCGACGTGGACGCGATTGGACTTTGCAATATTGTGAACAACCTGAACCATGGGTTGGATATTGGCGGCAATCCAATGGGGTCGCAAACATCTCTGGTGTTGGGCGTAGGGGCCAATCCTGGCGCTCCTAATATGGATGAAGAGATCCATCGCTTCGAGCGTAAAGTTGCTGGTGGTGCCGAATACGTGGTGACGCAGCCGGTGTTCGATTTGAAGCTGCTGGAAGTGTTTCTAAAACGCATAGAGCACGTGCGCATTCCAGTGATCTGCGGCATTTGGCCCTTGACCAGTTACCGCAACGCCGAGTTCATGGTGAACGAACTGCGCGTGCCAGTTCCGGAACACTATATGAACCGCATGTTGAAGGCCGATGATGCGGAAAAGGCCAGGGCCGAGGGAGTGGAGATTGCTCGGGACATGGTGCGCCAAGTTCGTTCCATGGTGGACGGAGTGC
>JAYWBH010000544.1:0-12410 GCA_043781815.1 Bryobacterales bacterium
AACTTTGCAGTACTTGCCAGTCCTCTCGTAGTGTATCCATGCATTGAGAATACCCTCAACTCCCCCACAGGGTCAATCCTTATCTTAGCGCTTATGGGAACACGTCCCCGAATTTCGGTATTGGATCTTTGTTCGTACCCGCTCAATCCGAAGGATTAGCATACCGCCTTCCAGGTGGTCTATCCTATCCTAGAGAAACACCTCTAAGGTAAATTATGCAGAAGCGCAAATTGGGAAACAGTGGTCTGGAAGTATCGGCTCTTGGGCTCGGCTGTATGGGGCTGAGCTTTGGCTACGGTCCGGCAACTGAGAAGCAGCAAGCTATCACTCTGATCCGCACAGCATTCGACCGTGGCGTCACATTCTTTGATACTGCTGAATGCTACGGTCCGTTCACGAACGAGGAATTGGTCGGCGAAGCACTATCGCCCTTCCGCGAACAGGTCGTGATTGCAACCAAGTTCGGCTTCGAAGATGGAGACTCGAAGAAGGGCCTGAACAGCCGTCCGGAGCGCATTCGAGCTGTTGCCGACGCGTCGCTGAAGCGGCTGAATACCAATGTGATCGATCTTTTCTATCAACACCGTGTCGATCCGAACGTGCCCATTGAAGACGTCGCTGGCACGGTGAAAGAGCTGATCGCAGAAGGCAAGGTCAAGCACTTCGGACTCTCCGAAGCAGGCGTCCAGAGTATTCGCCGTGCTCACACCGTGCAACCCGTAACTGCTCTTCAAAGTGAGTACTCCTTATGGTGGCGTGAGCCGGAGCAGGAAATTCTGCCGACATTGAATGAACTGGGAATCGGATTTGTTCCGTTCAGTCCACTTGGGAAGGGATTTCTTACCGGCGCCATCACTGAGAACACAGCGTTCGACAGCACCGATTTTCGCAACATTGTGCCTCGCTTTACGCCGCAGGCGCGGAAGGCGAACCAGACACTGGTCGATGTGCTGGGCCAGATTGCAGCGCGCAAGCAGGTAACTTCGGCGCAGATCGCGCTTGCCTGGTTGCTGGCTCAGAATCCGTGGATCGTTCCCATTCCAGGAACCACGAAGCTACATCGGCTTGAAGAGAACATGAGTGCGGCTGCGGTTGAATTGAGTGCCGAAGACCTCCATGAGATCAACGATGCCGTCTCCAAGATCACCGTGGAAGGTGCTCGCTATCCGGCACATCTCCAGCAGCGAATTAGTAGATAACGTCCAATAGGAAAATCAGACAATGGAAATTAAGCGAAGCGGTTCACAGCCTTCAGGCAAAGGACCGGTGGATTATTTCACCGGCGCTGTGCGGGTAGATCCTCTAATCAATGCGCCTGCCCCAGCGCGCGTTTTAGGGGTCAGTGTCACTTTCGAACCAGGTGCCCGGACAGCTTGGCATACTCACCCGCTAGGGCAGACGTTGTTCGTCACAGCGGGTTGTGGCCGAGCTCAACGATTGGGCGGTCCAGTGGAAGAAATTCGGACGGGGGATGTAATCTGGTTTTCCCCCGGAGAGAAGCACTGGCATGGGGCTGGGCCCACCACAGGCATGACTCACATTTCCATTGTTGAACAACTGGATGGCAAGTCTGCCGACTGGATGGAAAAGGTCAGCGACGAACAATACCAAGGCGCATGACGTAGTAATTAACTCTTGGCCGCTGGGTCGGGATTGGCGTAGAAAAACTTTGGAAAATTGTATTTGCTCTTCGCGCCCTGCACCTTGCACTTCCATTCCTGTTCCACCAGACTGGCGATCATTGTAATGGGAGTGTCTACCCGGCGATCTTCAATTTCCACTGCGTTGCCATCAAATTCCAGCCTGACTCGGCTCCAGAATGTTCCCTTGGTCACATCGGCAACTCTTAATGTTTCTTTTGGATACCACTTATTGGTGAAAAACCCCTTCACTCGAAGGCCTTCCGGATGGAAGTAGTATCGGCGCAAAATGAGTTCGTCAAGAAACACGGCGGTGCAGGCTATGCTTAGTACAATCAGCGGCACGCCGACCCAGGTGAGTCCGCCCTTAAGCATTTGGAATGAGATGCCGGTGGTAATTAAAGTGCAAAGAATGCCGCAAAGCACCAAAGCTTTTTGCACCTTCACGGTAACTGGCCACACGCTATCGTGCCCGCCGCGCAGCGAACAGAAAACCTGATCACAGATCTTTTGAAAACCATTTAGGGTGCGGGGAATTCGCACATCCCCCTGGTCTGTGGTGATCACTAAATCAAAGGGGAAGCGGCTGAAGTGGGCGTGTTTAATAGCCTGGCAACTGATTTTGGATTTGCCGCTCTTCCACGGGTAATCCACGCGCAACTCGGTGGCGCTCAGATCAACGGAACAAAATGTTAATTGGAATCGTCGGAAGGCAAAGAACACAAAGCAGGCTGAATAAAGACACAGCACCACTCTCATTGTGATCCATGGAATGCTCAACGAACTTGTTGCCGTAATCAAAGATGCCAGAAAGAACAGGCCCGCAATGGTTTTTGTGGCGACCGGTTGGCCTAAGCGGACGGAAGGGGATTCCATAACATCAGTCTGGATCACTTCCCATGCCAGGACACCCCAGCAAAAGCCTTAAGGTTGCAGTAAAAGTAACCGAATTTATCCTAGACTCTTATGGCTTTTATTCTTAGGCTTTTACTTGGTACCCGGTCAACCTGACCATCGCCATAGAAAGGCGAATAGCACCAACCAGCTAACAAACACAAAATTCCAGTACCACGCCGAAATTTGGGCGCGCATGCGTGCTTTGCGCAACGGCTGTTCCTGCTTGCCGGTTAGGCCCTGAATGCCTCTTAGTAAATAAATAAGAGTTCCAATTCCGCCGATCAAGTGCAGCCCATGAAGGCCCGTGAACGTATAGAATGCCGATCCCCTGGGGTTGGCTTCGGTGTAAACACCTTGATCGAAAAGCGCTTTGGCTCCCAGCAACTGGCTAATCAAAAATGCCGATCCTAAGATTGCCGTAAGTCTAATCAATTGACGGTAGCTTTGCACTCTGGCGCGTCGCAACTGATAGCGGCCCACCGCCATGGAAATGGCACTGCCCGTCAACAGCACAGTACTTACCCATAAAGCCACTGGGACGCGAATCTGATCCTCAATATCAGCCCCTTGCAGCGTAACCGCAAAGGCCAGAATAAGTGCTGCAAAGAAAACAATGAGGCTAAGAATCCAACCAATCATGCCCATTTGGGGGACACTTGGCCACCAATAATGTTTCGGCTCGGCGGCGAATACTTCGGGTTCTTCCTGTTTGGTCATGCTGATCTATAAATTAAAAAAGCGATAAATCAAAAAAGCGCAATCTGACGATCTTCAAAAACTTCGGCTTTAGGTTTTACTTCCCGTCCAGGGCCAAAGGCTCTCAATAGAGAGATGGTTTTTCTATGGCTTAGATGTATTTCCAGCAGTTGCAAACAGCGCGTGCAACCACCCACCAGGCCGCTTTCCCCTTGCTCTGACGGATCATAACGAGGATGTTTGGTGCATTTCCCTTTCCAGCGAATCGATCCGAGTTTTAGCATGTCAATCTTAATTTATCTTACTTCGGACGGGCTACTTGCCGTTTGACTATGAAAATCGGTGCCTTGCGATTGCGGCAAACGCCCCGGAAAAGAGTACAATGAAATCGAATGTCCTTACTAGTGTCCGGTTTCCATCAAGCGCCTGCCATTGCGGAGCGCGCACCAATGGTTGCGAAACCCTGACGAAGTCGCTAGAATCAAAGCCTTTAAGAGATTACGCACGGAGAATTCATGTCTACTTCCATAGAAGCAAAAGTTAAGCAGATTATTGTTGAGCAGCTTGGTGTTGATGAAGCGCAAGTGGATGACAGCGCGTCATTTGTTGACGACCTTGGTGCCGATTCGTTGGACATCGTCGAACTGGTGATGGCCTTTGAAGAAGGTTTCGAAATTGACATCCCCGACGAAGATGCCGAAAAGATCGCCACCGTAAAAGACGCCGTGACCTATATTCAAGGCAAGAGCAAGAAATAGTGGTACCTAGGTGCCATTGGATGAATCGAAAATTGTATGCAGCGTAGAGTTGTGGTTACAGGTGTTGGTTTGGTATCAGCTCTTGGTGCCGGGACCGAACAGACGTGGGATGGGTTGAAATCCAGCCAGTCTGGCATTGGGTTGATCACCACTTTTGATACCACTCAATTTACTTGCAAGATTGCTGGTGAAGTGAAAGGGTTCAACCCAGTCGATTACATTGAGAAAAAAGACATCAAGAAGATGGCGCGATTTATGCACTTCGCCATTGCCGCATCTGATTTCGCAATGAACATGGCAAACTTCAAGGTCACTCCTGAAATTGCTGAGCAGGTGGGTATTTACATCGGCTCAGGAATCGGCGGGTTTGAGGTGATTGAACGCGAGCATCAAAAACTTTTGGAAGGGGGGCCCAGCAAAATATCCCCTTTCTTTATCCCTGCCACCATTATCAATCTTGCTTCCGGTTACGTTTCCATCCGTACAGGGGCCAAGGGTCCCAATTCAGCCACTGCCACCGCTTGCACCACTGGGGCTCACGCCGTTGGCGATTCCTACAAACTAATTGAGCGTGGCGCTGCCGACGCTATGATTTGTGGTGGTGCGGAAGCTACCATTACTCCGCTAGGCGTTGGCGGCTTTGCTGCCATGCGTGCATTATCCACCCGCAATGACGAACCGCAGCGCGCATCCAGACCCTGGGACAGGGATCGCGATGGGTTTGTGATTGGGGAAGGGGCTGGAGTACTGCTGTTGGAAGAACTGGAATTCGCTAAAAAGCGTGGCGCCAAAATCCTGGCAGAAATAGTCGGCTACGGCATGGGTGCCGATGCTTTCCATATTACCTCCCCGGCTGAAGATGGCGATGGCGCATATCGGGTGATGCGTGCCGCCATGAAGGACGCTCAAATTGAGCCATCGGCCATCGACTACATCAATGCCCATGGCACCAGTACCGAAGTCGGAGATCGCATTGAGACTATCGCCATTAAGCGATGCTTTGGAGATTATGCCAAGACGGTGGCCATCAGCTCTACAAAATCCATGACCGGCCATCTGCTGGGTGGAGCTGGCGGACTGGAAGCCGGCATTACTGTGTTGGCCATTCGCGATCAAATTGCCCCACCAACGATTAATCTGGAAAATCCTGCTGCAGGCTGCGATCTGGATTATGTGCCAAACGTCGCACGACCTATGAAGATCGACTATGCTCTTTCCAACTCCTTCGGATTCGGCGGAACCAACGGGAGTCTAATCTTTAAGCGCTACACGGAATAGTTCATGAAAATTCTGGTTGCCATAAAACAAGTACCTTCGCGTGACTCCGCAATTCGAGTCAACGCCTCTGGCCAATGGGTGGACGAATCCGATTTGACGTTTGAGATTAACGAGCCCGATGCTTACGCTCTGGAAGAAGCTTTACAGTTGAAAGAGAAGCATGGCGGCGAAGTTGTAGCACTGTGTGCAGGACCGGCGCGGGCTGCCCAAACCATTCGAGAAGCACTGGCCAAGGGTGCCGATAGAGCGATCCACATTGAAGGGGATAATTTCGATTCCCTGGACACTTTGGCATTGGCAAAATTGTTGGCCGCAGCCGCCGATCCTGAAAAGCCTGATTTAATCCTTACCGGCCTGCAATCGGACGATTTAGGATCTGGCCAAACCGGCGTGATTATGGCGGAATTGATGGGGCTCCCACATGGCACCCTGATCATGGCCGTGGAAAAAACGGAGAACAGTATTCGCGTCAAACGGGAGCTGGAAGATGGCTGGTTTCAGCATGTGACCATGCCCTTGCCCGCAGCCCTCACCATTCAAAGTGGCATCAACAAACTGCGCTACGCCACATTGATGGGCATCAAGAAAGCGAAGAGTAAAGAGATTAAAGTATTGGCGGCGGCTAGCCTTGGAGTGGCATCTGAACCCCAAGTAAAACGGTTGAAAGTATACGTTCCCAGTCGCACCAAACAAGCGATGATCTTCGAGGGTTCAGCAAAGGAATCCGCCGCCAAGTTGGTTGAAAAACTGAAATTCGAGGTGCGGGTAATATGAGTATTCTGGTGATCCTCGAACAGGCGAATGGCAATTGGCATCGGATGAGTTGGGAAACGCTGGCTGCCGGGCAGGAACTGAGTTCCGCGTTGGGTTTACCAGTTGCCGCTGCAGTGATTGGCGAAGCGAAAGAAGCGGCGGAAAAGAAGCTGGATCGGGTTTATACAATTCCTGCGATTGAGTACACTGCTGATGGATATACTGCTGCGCTGGAACAACTGGTGCGCCACGTAAATCCCAAAATAGTGCTGTTTCCCCATACCTATCAGGTGCGCGATTTTGCTCCCAAGTTGGCTACACGCTTTGGAAGGGTGTTGGTCAGCGATGTCGTGAAGTGTCGCGCTGAATCTGCTGGATTGGTGTTGGTTCGCCAGCTATTTCAAGGCAAGCTCAACATGGATCTTCAAATCACCGGCAATGGTCCGCAGTTCCTTTCGCTGCAGGCCGGAGCCTATCGGGCAGATGCGCTACAGGCAGGCTCGGCCCCGGTGGAAGTCTTCACAGCAACTTACGATGGCGTTGTTTTGCGGCAGAAACCGGAGCCGCCATATCGCGAAGCTTCCAGAGCCGTGGATTTGACAGCGGCGGAATTTATTGTGAGCGTGGGCCGCGGCATTAAGGAAAAAGAGAATATTCCCATTGTTGAAGAACTGGCCAAAGTGCTTGGAGCGGAACTGGCTGCATCCCGCCCGATCATTGACAACGGCTGGCTTCCCATGGAACGTCAGGTGGGAAGTTCCGGACAAACGGTTGCTCCGAAAGTATACATGGCTGTAGGGATCAGCGGGGCCATTCAGCACCTGGTGGGTATGAAAGGTGCCAAGTGCATTGTGGCCATCAACAAAGATGCCAACGCCCCTATTTTTGAAGTCGCCGACTACGGAATTGTGGGCGATCTTTTTGAAGTGGTTCCCGCCCTGATTGAAGAAGTGAAGAAAGCCAAAGCACAGTAGTTCAGGGTGCCAGCCGGTCTAACTTCCAGCCTGCATCGGTAAGGCTATATTGCAATCGGTCATGCAACCGGCTGCGTCGGCCCTGCCAGAACTCAATGCATTTTGGAACAACGCGATATCCACCCCAAAATGGGGGTCGGTCAATCGCAGTTCCTCCGTACTTGCTGTCTAGCTTGTTCCATTCTTTTTCTAACTCTTGGCGATTTTTAAGCACAGCACTCTGGCGCGATACCCAGGCTCCAAGCTGACTTCCTCTGGGGCGGGTAGCGAAATAAGCTTCAGATTCTTCTGCTGTTACCTTTTGGGCAACCCCTTGAATCCTCACCTGCCGTTCAATTTCACGCCAATGGAAGACAACGGCACAAGCAGCATTTGCAGCCAGATCGGACCCTTTTTGACTTTCATAGTTCGTGTAAAAGGTGAAGCCCCGCTGGTCATACCCTCGCAATAAAACAATCCGGGCAGAGGGTGTGCCATCCGCTGAGGCGGTGGCCAGAGTCATCGCTTCCACATCCAAAACCTGAGACGCCATGGCCTGCTTGATCCAAAGTCCGAACTGGGCGATGGGGTCCGGTAAGACGTCGGTTATATCCAAGGTGGCGGCTGTGTAGTCACGCCGCAAAGCGATTAAAGTTTCGTCCATTGGTTGTTTGATTATCCCTCAGGCTGAAAGTGTGTTTTATCTGTTGTGATAACAAATTCAGGTTTCTATGGATGGTGATAATGTATGGGTGAAGTTGGTAGGCGCGGCAGGACTCGAACCTGCGACCACCGGCTTAGAAGGCCGGTGCTCTATCCAGCTGAGCTACGCGCCCCTTCTTATAGTTTAATCGAACTCCCCCATGTTAGTCTCAAGGAATGCGTATTGCTTTTGTCGTACTTCTGCTGGCTCTCACCAGTTGTTCCTCTTACAATCAGCCTGCGGCTACCCTGGGATCGGGATTCTCTGATTTTGTTGATAACTTCTTCAAGGCATCCTTCGAATACAGTCCTACCTTTGCCACTGCCTCCGGCTATCATGCCTACGACAATAAATTGGACGATCTTTCCGCTGCTTCAATATCCAAACGAATCGCCAGACTGAAAGAGTTCGAAAAGCAATTGGCTGGCTTCAGTGCGCTGAAAGGGGATGAAGCGATTGATGCCGAGTTCCTTCAGTCGCAGATTTCCGCCGAGCTTTACGAATTGGAAACCCTTCAAACCTGGAAAAAGAATCCCATGGGATACGTCAGTTTGGCTGGCTCAGCAGTGGATGGGTTAATGAAGCGGAATTTCGCACCGGCTAAAGATCGATTGAACGCCGTCACAACCCGCCTGGCTTTGATTCCGGCCACGTTTGTTTCCCTGCGGGAAAATGTTTCCAATCCTCCCAAAGAGTTCACAGATCTGGCGATTCGCATAGCCCAAGGGTCGGTAGGATTCTTTGAAAAAGAAGTAGCCGCCTGGGCAGTCACCGCAGCGGAAGGGGACCAGACGGCGCTGGCCAGCTTTAACGCGGCCAATGCCAAGGTTGTTGCTGAAATCAAGAATACTGCCAACTGGTTGAAGACAGATTTGAAGCCAGCGTCCAAAGGGAGCTTTGCAATTGGTGCGGAAGCATTTTCGATGAAGCTCCTTTACGAGGAAATGGTCGATATCCCGCTGGCCAAGCTGCTGGTCATCGGGCAGGACAACCTGGAAAAGGATTATCGCGATTTTGTAGAGACTGCCCATAAGGTAAACAATCTAAAAGGGCCTGCCGCAGTGATGGCATCTTTATCGGATGATCATCCTTCAGCGGAACGTCTGATTCCGGCCACTCGGCAAACACTTGCCGGGATACGTAAATTTCTTGTCGATCACAAAATTATCACGCTGCCCAATGAAAACATGCCCTTGGTGCAGGAAACCCCTCCTTACGCTCGCAACGGCAGTTTTGCTTCGATGGATTCCCCCGGTGCCTTCGAAAATCGAGCTGAGGAATCCTTCTATTACGTCACTCCACCGGAAAAAGAGTGGGATAGCAAGCACGTCGAGGAGCATTTGCGCCTCTATAACCGTCCTGTAATGGACATAATTACCATCCACGAGGCCTTTCCTGGTCATTTCACGCAGTTTTTGTACTCAAAACAGTTCCCCGGTAAGACCAGAAAGCTGCTTTCTGCCTCTAGCAACTCCGAAGGTTGGGCGCATTACAGCGAGCAAATGATGATTGAAGACGGATTTTCTGGCAGTGACCCCAAACGGAAACTGGCCCAATTGTCAGAAGCCCTACTTCGCGATTGCCGATACGTTGCCGGTATCAAAATGCATACAGAAGGCATGACCGTTGAGCAGGCCGCCAAACTTTTTGTGGAGAAAGGTTTTCAGGAAAAAGCCAATGCCTATGAAGAAGCCAGGCGGGGTGCATATAATCCAACTTATCTTTACTACACATTGGGAAAGCTGCAGATTTATAAGCTGCGCCAGGATTACCAAAGGACGAAGGGTCCGGAATACTCTTTGCTCAGTTTTCATGATGAATTCATCAAGATTGGACCATTGCCATTGAAGTTGATCCGCAAGATTCTGCTCCCCCTGGACAGATCTCCAACACTCTGACAATCGTGAACCGTAACCTTTTCCCTTCCTAAACCGTTTACAATAATGAAAGCGTGATGCGTAAAAACCTTCTTAGACTGACTGGCTACCTGTTTGCCCCGATGCTGGTGCTCACTTCTTACGCCCAAACCCCTGCCAGTTTCGACAAATCTGTCCTTCCCGTCCTCAACAAATCCTGTGCCCCGTGCCATAACGATCGCATGGCGTCTGGTGGTTTGAACCTCGGCCTGTTTGCAGTACCTGCTTCGGTCACCGAGCAGCGCGAAGGTTGGGAACACATTATTCAAAAAGTGCGCAGTGGCGAAATGCCCCCCAAAGGGATGCCCCGCGTTACTGAACAGCTCAACGCCATGACGCAGTTTATTGAAGGCGAGTTTGCCCGCGCAGATAAAAACGTGAAGCCTGATCCAGGCCGTGTCACCGCGCGTCGGCTGAATCGCAATGAGTACTCCAACACGATTCGCGACCTGCTGGCTGTCGACTTTCGTGCTGAGAAAGATTTCCCCTCGGACGATTCCGGTTATGGGTTCGACAACATTGGCGATGTTTTGACAATTTCCCCGATTCTGATGGAAAAGTACGTGATAGCTGCTGAGCGCATTGCGGCTCGCGCCATTGGGGCTGACCCGCTGCCGAAGCCGCTGGAAGCTGAATATTCGAAGAAGAACGCCAATATCCGCCGCTTGGATCGGAGCAATATTGAAGCTACCCATCGGGTGGATTTCGATGGCGAATATACGATTCGGATTGGTCTGCCGGGCGAACGCGCGGCTGACGCCAAGGCAGTGAAGATGGGCTTCTGGATGGATGGCAAGCTGCTTCACACCATGGACGTGGAAACCAAGCCATCCAAGATGGTGGCGTTTAATCCGTATTCAGAAGAAGAGTTCAAGTTGACGCTGCCCGAAGGGGATCACGTGTTTCGGGCCGGTTTCATGAATGATGAATTCGCCAAGACGCTGGACGAAAAAGAAGCTTTCAGCGATAAGAAGAACAAATTCCCGAACATGATGTGGTTCCTGGGTCCCTATTCTTCCAAAGTAGAGAAGCCCAGCCGCAAGAAAATCCTGATTTGCGATCCCAAAACCGGCGATGTCTGTGTTGAAAAGATCCTTTCCGAACTTGCCCACAAGGCGTATCGTAGACCAGTTTCCAAAGTGGATACTGCCGGGTTGATGAAGTTTGTGCGCATGGCTAAGGCTGAAGGGCAATCCATGGAGCAAGGCATCCAACTGGCCATTACGGCCATGTTGGTATCGCCACATTTTCTATTCCGAATTGAGCGCGATGTAAATCCAACCGATGCTGCCGCTGTCCATAAGATCACCGACCTGGAATTGGCATCACGCTTAAGCTACTTCCTGTGGAGTTCCATGCCTGACGATCAACTTCGTGGGCTGGCTGAAGCGGGGAAACTACGCGCGGCTGGTGTTCTGGAAGGGCAGGTGAACCGCATGTTGGCCGATGAGAGGTCTGCCGCTTTTGCTAATAACTTTGCCGGGCAATGGCTGGAAGTTCGCAACCTGGATAGTCTAAAGCCCGATCCGAAGAAGTTTCCAGACTGGAACCCTGAACTTCGGGATGCAATGAAAACGGAAACGCGCATGTTCTTTGAATATATGCTGCGGGAAAATCGTCCACTGCCAGAATTCATTGACGCCAAGTACACTTTCTTAAACGCCCGGTTGGCTAAGCACTATGGCATTGCTGGAGTGGAAGGTCCTGAATTTCGCAAAGTAGAACTGACTACGGACCAACGTGGCGGAATTTTGAGTCATGCCAGTGTGCTGGCGGTTTCCAGCTATCCAACGCGGACTTCTCCGGTGATTCGTGGCAAATACATTTTGCAGAATATTCTGGGCGCACCACCACCCCCGCCTCCACCTGACGTTCCAACACTGGATGAAGATCAAGTGGCCAATGCTGGTTCCATGCGTCAGCAGATGGAAAAGCATCGGACCAACGCCGTTTGCGCATCCTGCCACAATCGTATGGATGTGTTGGGATTCGGGCTGGAAAATTACGATGCACTGGGCAAGTGGCGCACCAAGGACGGGACGTTTCCCCTGGATGTGAGTGGGATTTTCCCCAACGGCAAGGAGTTCTCCACGCCTGCGGAAATGCGAGTTTTGTTGAAGGAAGAAGTCCCTCAGTTTGCGCGCTGCATCACAGAAAAAATGTTGACATACTCTTTAGGTCGCGGTTTGGAACGTTATGATCGCCGAACCATTGAAGATATTGATCAAAAGAACGCTGCCGCCGGGTATCCATTCCAGGGCCTGGTTCTTGAGATTGTGAAAAGCTTGCCGTTTCAAATGCGGCGTGGTGAGTTGGTTAGTAGCGATAAAAAGGTGAAATCCAAGGAGATTGCCCAACGATGATTACGAATAAAGTACTTGCCCGTAGATCCTTCCTGCGTGGCCTGGGCACCGCGATTGCGCTACCAGTGTTGGATGCCATGGCTCCGGCCTTTGCGTCACAGTTGCCTGGAAAGACTCCCATTCGGATGGGCTTTGTGTATGTCCCCAACGGTATGGATATCCGCAATTGGAACCTGGATTACGAAGGTAAGCTGGGCAAGCTTTCCCGCATCATGTCCCCGCTGGAACCCTTCAAAGACGACATGACCGTATTTGGGAACCTCACCCAAAACAATGGTCGCGCGCTTTTGGATGGAGCCGGAGATCATGGCCGTTGCGCTGGCGCCTACCTCACCGGTGTGCATGTAAAGAAGTCCGCTGCCGATATTCACAGCGGCATTTCCTGCGATCAGATTGTGGCCAACAAGATTGGCAGCCAAACTCGTTTCCCGTCGCTCGAATTGGGCATGGACG
>JAYWBH010000545.1:0-4169 GCA_043781815.1 Bryobacterales bacterium
CCGCAATGGGCCGAAGGCTGGTATTTTTTAGGCACACTTCACTACGAGCGGGATGAGCCCAAAGATTGCATTGGGGCCATGTCGCAATTTGCGAAGTTGGCTCCAGAAGTTTCCAACGGTGCAGCAATTCTTGGCCTGTGTCTGTATCAGGTGCAGGATTATGCAGGTGCCTTATCGGCCTTGATTCAGGCGGAGCGCTTGGGTTTACCCCGTGGAGAAGCCCTGACCGATGTGGCCAGTTATCATGCGGCGTTGCTCTACACCAAGGACGAAAATTTTGAACGGGCGATGAAGATCTTGAATATCTTCGCCAACAGGGAACCGCTAGATCCCAAAATAATTGAGGCTGCGGGGATCGCTACTCTTCGTAAAGGCATCTTCCCTGCGGAGCTTCCGGTGGAAGATCGGGAAGTGGTGTATCGCGTTGGGCGCGCTGTTCTTACAGCGGCTAATCGTCGCACTGCTGAAGCTGTCCGGCAATTCGATTCGATTATCCAAGACTTTCCCACCACTCCCAACCTTCATTTCGCATACGGAGCTTTGCTGATTGGTGCCGATCCGGCGCTGGCCATTGTCATTCTTCAAAAAGAAATTGAAGTGCAGCCCAACCACTTACCATCAAGGGTATTGCTGGCCATGGAATATTTAACTCGTGGTGAACCTGGCTTGGCCGTACGCCTGGGTGAGGAAGCTGTCGCACTGGCTCCGTCCAATTTCACCAGCCATGTAGTTCTTGGTCGCGCACTTGCTGATAGTGGGATGGATTTGGCCCGCGGCATTCAGGAACTGGAATTGGCAGTCAAGCTGGAACCGACAAGCCCACAGGTGCGGATCGCACTGGCTTCGGCTTACGCCAAGGCTGGCCGGGTGAAGGAAGCTGCGGTGGAGCGTTCGGAATTTCAGCGCTTAAAGAAGTTGATTGAGGATCAGTCTCGATGAGAAGTTGTCGTTTCCTGATATCGGTTCTGTTCATTGGCTGTGGCAACGTGCTGTCGGCGACCGATCACGCTGCCAAAGATCTTCCCTGTGCCGCCTGTCATAAGAAGCAAACGGACAACTATTACGGTCATAACGGCAAGCCCGGCAACACCATGGCGAGGGCGCTTTACCTGGCCACTGCCCCGCAAGTGCTGGAAAAAGTCCCGAAGCTGGAATACCGTCTGGGCAACTTCGTCTACAGTTTAGAACGCCAGGGCGCAGAGCTACGCTACACCGTTTCTAATGGCAAAGATCAATTGAGTTTCCCGCTGGTTTACGCCTTTGGTCATGGTGCGGCAGGGCAGACTTACGTGTACCAGGATAAAGGTCAGTGGTTTGAAAGCCGCCTCAGCTTCTTTAGGGAAACCGGCGCGTTGGATCTTACGTTGGGCGCCCCTCCTGGTGAGCCTAAAAATCTGAAAGAAGCGGCCGGTCGTGAGATGACGGTGAAAGATGTGAATGGCTGCTTTGCGTGCCACACCACCAACTCCATCCGCGACGGCCAAGTGGATTTTCAAAATCTGCAAAGCGGTATCGGTTGTGATAATTGCCATGCTGGCAGCAATCGTCATCGGGAAAATGTGCTTGCTGGTAAGACGCAAGCTGCGGCCATGCTTAAGCTCTCCAAGTGGTCTGCTGAAGAGCAGAGCGAAGCATGTGGCCGCTGCCATCGCACGTGGGCCGATATCGCAACCAATGGTCCGCGCGGCCCGGGCAATGTGCGCTTTCAACCATACAGGCTGGCCAATTCCAAGTGTTACGATGCTGAAGATAGGCGCATTGGTTGCGTGGCCTGCCATGATCCGCATGCTCCTCTTGAAAAAACTTTGACCGCTTACGATTCCCGCTGCACTGCATGCCATACGGCGGGCGGTGCGCGGAAACTTTGCCGCCAGGCGAAGTCCAACTGTGCTTCCTGTCACATGCCGCAAGTGGCCATGCCCGGCGCACATCATCTATTCACAGATCATATGATTCGTATCGTGAGGAAAAATGAAACGTATCCTAATTAGCGCGGTGTTAGCCGCTGTGTTGTGTCTGGCAATGCAGGCACAATCGAATGAGATTACTTACAACGCTGTCATTAAAGATCGCAAGGGTACTCCAGCCAAGACAGTCACGGCGAGTCAGATTGAATTGACTGACAACGGCACCCGCATGAGCCCTAAGCTTCGTCTTTACGATGGCGACGATGTAGTGGATGGCACCCAACGTCAACCAGCAAGCCCACTGCGACGCTTACGACTGATCACCGTTGTGTTTGAGGGCATGGACAATGAACAGCGTCGCCTTGCCAAACAAGTTGCCTTAGATTTGTTTAAGGAAGATAAAGAGCCCAACCATCTGTTCGCCGTCTTCATGTTCACTAACCAGATGAGTTTGCTGGCACCGTACACGACGAATCGTGAAGAGTTGCGCAAGGCTGTGGACCTTGCAACCAGCGGTTCGGCCAACACGCGCTTCACTGAAATCCACCAGCTAACGAAGGTGAAGCTCGACGCGGCTGCAACCGTAAACACGCAAGTCTTAACCGATGCCGATATTGCACCCGCCTCCATTGACACCAATCCGGCTGTGCAAGGTATGCTCGCCCGTCTTCAATTGGGGATGCTCTCCACCGCAGTCATTGATGATGGAGAAGGTGCCCGTCGCTCCATCACTTTTCTGAATGCCCTCAGCACTGGTTTGAAGGGACACCCCGGTCGCAAGCCGCTGGCTTATCTGACATGGGGTATGTATTTGCCCACCAATTTGGATGTAGCATTTGAGGCGCTTCATGCCCGTGCCAATAGTGCTGGAGTCTCCTTTTACCCCATTGATTGCCGCGGCGTAAACATCAACGCGCAAAATGCCGGCGTGACTGCAGCGGTTGCCGCCAATAGTGTAAACCTGGATGGCAGCGGTACAGAGAATAGAGAGCGCGGCGACCGTTTTTTTGGCATCGACAATGTAGTGGAAGCATTACGCAACAACATTCAGAGTGCATTGCGTGTGTTGGCGGAAACAACCGGAGGGGTAATGATGATTGAGTCAAACGATCCTAAGCGCTTGCTCCGCGAAATGATTTCTGACGTCCAGACTTACTACGAGTTGACGTATGATCCCAACATCAAAGAATACAACGGGGCCATGCGGCGCACTTCGCTTACGGTGAATCAGCCAGGTTTGAAAGTTCGCGATCGCGATGGTTACCTGGCCATGCCTCCGGGTCAAGATTCGTTGCTTCCTTATGAACTGCCCTTGTTCAAAGCGCTGGGCGTGATGCCCCTGGTGCGTGACGTGGAGTTCCGCTCTGGAACCTGGAAGTTAAAAGCCAACAAGGAGCGTGTGGATGGTGTGGTCACTTTGGAAGTTCCCTTTGCCGGGGTCGCTTTTGCGCAAGATGCGGTGAAGGGAATTTATGCTGCTCATCTTGGACTGGTGGCGCAAATCAAAGATGCCAGCGGAAAAGTAGTTGAAAAATTCAGTCGCGATCTGCCGTTGAAAGGAAAGCTGGATCAACTGGAAGCGTTGAAGAATTCCAATTTCAATTTCCGTGAAAGGTTCTCAGTGCCACCTGGCCGCTACGTGATTGAGACCGCTGTAATTGATCAGCTCTCAGGCAAAATTGGTGCCCGTAAGATCTCCTTTATTGGCGGGGCTGGATCCACAAACCTTGCCCTAAGCAGTGTCACGCTGGTACGCACCTTTCAACCTAACGTGAAAGATTTGAGCCCTGACGACCCCTTCCAGTATCAGGGTGGACGGATCACGCCCACCTTGAACAATACGCTGAAAGCCTCTAAAACAGGGCAATTGGCCGTCTTCTTCACGGTGTATCCAGACCAGGCGAACGCCACCGCAGCGCAAGCCGTGGTGCAGTTCATCAAGGACGGCACCCTGGGCGGCAGCGTTCAATTCCAACTGCCCACTGCCGATGCCCAAGGGCGCATCCGCTATGTTTTGAATTCGCCAATGGAGACTTTGACTCCTGGCGATTACGAAGTGAAAATCATCATCAAGCAAGGTACTGCTGCTGTTGCGGAATCTGTTTTTCTTACGATTGGAACCTAGAATGAAAACACCACTGCTGGTCTTACTCTGCTGCCTTTCATTAAACGCCCAGACAGAAGTCATTCGCGCCACTACCAATGAAGTTGTGGTGGATGTGGTGGTGCGCGATAAAAAGGGCAAGCTGGTGCGTGGCCTTA
>JAYWBH010000546.1:0-4163 GCA_043781815.1 Bryobacterales bacterium
ACGGGAAGCTTTTTAATGTTTTCGTATCCCCGGGCTGCATCCGAGGCTAGAAACGGAAGTCGATCACTCATGGCAGCTACAAGAGTAGCCTTTTATGGCTCTTCGTTTCTATGTTATGGATGAGGGGCTGAAGCGTACCAGGCCTTTGAAGTAGAATCAGTGCGTTACCGAGATGCCGTGACCCGCGAGGGAGCGGTTTTTTTAGAGAAAACTAAGTGGCATTGGTGTCCACTTGATCGATGACCGACTCTTCCTTCGCTTCTTCTGGCGCTGCGGCAGCCGTTGATTCTTGCAATGCAAGAAGACTCTTGCTCATCTTGTGATGAATTTCTTTCATGGCATACATGCGACGATCCGCTTCCGCCAGTACTTCTTCCGCGTTGGTTCCGTCGCTTGGATATTTAGCCTGGCCTACACTTAGAGCCACAACTTCCTGCCCAGTCAGAATGCGCCCTTGTTCCACTACCATGCTGGCTAACTGTTTCTTTCGTTCTTCAACGACTGCGTCCGGCACATTCGGCAGAACAATCACAAATTCGTCACCACCCATGCGCGCCACATAGTCATTGGGCCGCAGGTGGACTTTCAATCCTTTGGCGATCATCTGCAGCAGTTTGTTCCCTTCTAAATGGCCAAACCGATCATTCACTGCCTTGAAGCCATCCAAATCTAATACTAGTGTGGTCAGCGTTTCACCCGCAGCCTCGGACCTGTGCAGTTCGCTATCCAGATGAAGGAAGAGCGACCGGGCGTTGGGAAGTCCGGTTAACGAATCCGTTGAGGCAGTTTTTTGTTCATTTTTGAATTTCAGCGAGTTTTCAATGGCGATTCCGCACTTCGATCCAATAGCCAACAGGATACGCAGGTGATCTCTGGAAAAAGCATCATTTTCCGCATGGTACAGCGTCATAGACCCGATCACATTGCCAACGCCATGAAGTGGAATGGAAATGGCGGAACGTAGCGTACTGAATTTCTTTGCATCGTTCAAGTAACCTGGTTCCACCGATGGGTTGCCGTTGATGATGGGCCGATGATTTTCCACTACCCAACCGGATAAACCTTGTCCCATAGGGATTTCCAACGAGGCGAAGAGTTTGGAATCGGTGCCTTGCACAAACTGCGGAATCAACTTGTCTTCTTTGGTTAAATAGAACGCGATGCAATCATGGGGCACGACGGTTTTCATACGCGTCGTAAGAAGAGAAAACGTGTCGTCCAGGCTTAAAGAACTACCCAAATCCTGGGTTACCTCGAACAGCGTTTGAATCTCCTGCCGTGCTGCAGCAATGGAGGCAATGAAATCTGCCTGGGGTCGCTTTACTTCCGTAGTTGGCGCACCTTCGCTTGCCTCGAATCCGGCAGCCGGCGCTTCCCCTCGCTCTACCCTTACCTCAGTCGACAGACGGTCATCTTCAATCGTCGTCTCCCTGGCCATTTTCTCCAGATCTTTGTAGCGATGCCGCAGGACTTCGATCACTTTAGGATCAAAACTTTTACCCGATTCGGCGATCAGCACATCCATAGCCTGGTCCAAAGGAATAGCCCGTCGATATTGCCGGTCCGATGCCATTGCGTCCAAACAATCCACCGCAGTTAAGATGCGCGCACCAATCGGAATGTCTTCCCCTTTGATTCCGTCGGGGTAGCCGCTACCATCCCATTTTTCGTGATGATGCCGCACAATAGGCACCACGGGATAGGGGAATTTCACCGATTCCAGAATTTCTGCCCCAACCACCGGATGAATTTTCATCTTGTCGAATTCCTCCGGCGTCAGACGACCTGGTTTCGAGATGATGTATTCCGGCACGGCCAGTTTTCCAATATCGTGCAACAGGGCAGCGGTCTGCAAGGCGCGCATGATTTCTTCAGGAACGTTCAGTTCCTTGGCGATTTCCTGAGCATAAATCTGCACCCGTTTTAAGTGGTTGTGCGTGGTTACGTCTTTGGCATTGATGGCCAGGGCCAATGACTTGATGGTTCTTAAATGGAGATCAGCGATCTGTGACACATGTTGTTGCTCTTGTTCCAACCGCCCAAGATAGAGTCTGTAAGACCGATCCACAAAAAACAGGCCGGGAAGGACCAGCACAGAAACTTCCCATCCAAAAACACCTACCAGAACATGGATCAACCAAGTCAACATTGCCCCAAAAAGGTATTGTGGCGACGTCCAGAAGTAGTTGTCCTTCCAAAATTGCCAAACCGGTTTCTCTAAACTGAGCGCGGCAATGGTTGCTACGGAAACCGTGTTGAAAATAAAGAAGCCAATGGCTGTCCAAAACACCATGATGGGGAATTTGGAGTTGATGCTTCTCAGAAATTCAGAATGAAAAATAAGATAGGCAAGCCCGCACGAGGTTGCGCAGCTAGCCGCATTAAACATCACGTGAATGAGCTTGAGCTTGTTTTTCGAGTTCCAAAGCAGTTGGGTGAGCGCCCCGGTAACAGACACGATGACAGTTTTACTTGGATCAAGAGCCGTTACTGCCAGCAGAGTGAACACGAAATTGACGGACATTGTCCCGTTGACGCCGGGCATCCGCACTTTCATCTGGGAGCATAGAGCGACAAACACAATATAGAATGCAAACTGAAGCAGGTTGTCCCCTTTCCAGTTGGAAAGTGCTAACGCCAATGCAATCAACCCAAGGAGGATTGTAGAGTAGGCAAATATGCGTGCTCGAATTGGCATAGAGACGATACAGAGAGCGTACAAACTCTTCTGAATTACTTAATCGTCATTTAGCACTGAAAAGTTAAGGGTTACGCCTGAAAAAAGCCGTATCCCCACGTAAGTGAAGGAATTTTAGATGGACTCTCGAGCCTTGAACACGGAAAATCCAGTGACCGTGTTGAATCCAAGACGTTTATATAACGAAAAACCGATATCGGAAGATTGCAGTACGAATGCTTTCTGCCCGCGATGTTCGCTAGCCCGGTCAATGCACCAACGCACGGTGGCTTCCCCGAATCCGCGTTTGCGATATTCCGGGAGCGTCCCAATGGAATACAAACCAGCCGCACCCGCGCTATAAACCATCAGGGCAAGCGTGACTGGCTGTTGACCGCAATAACCCACCCAGCCTTCAAATTCTTCTCCCCAAGCGTCTGGATCTCCATACATGGCGTTGGTGATTCCGAAAGGAATTTCAAAAATATGCGAGGTGAGATGGCAGAAAGTGGCTCGACTGGCCGCATCCAATACTTGTCGAAACTCAATCCTCCTATTTCTGGGACTGGCCGGAGGCAATCCCTTCAACAGCATTCCCGGAGGTTCACTCAACCTGTAAAATCCTCTTTCCGGCAAAATGGTGTTTTTAATTTCTCCTAACAGCCGAGGTTCCACCAGCCCGTGGCATAGCCAGAAACAGTAGCCGCAGCGCAGGGATCGGAAGTGTTGCGAAACTGCGGTCAACTCCTGCCGTAACGATCCTATTTGCCAACCTTCTAAGATAGCTACGTTAAAAACAGGGTAGTTTCTGCCGCAAAATACGGTTCGGACGCCTGGCAGAACTTGCACCTTTCCTTCCAGATTGGCTCCGGCATAAAAGCTCATTGCCTGACACAGGTTATCGTTGACAAGCAGTGCTTCGGCAGTTGCTGGCATTGGGGCGATTACAGCAAAGAAAGCGGGTCCACGTCAATGATCAATGCAGTGGCGGGCCATTGCTTTTCCAATGCGAAATTCCGGGCACCCTGCAATTTCTCATTCAATCGACGTCGATCTGCAGCTTTCAGCAGCAATTGGTAACGAAATTCGTTCTTGACACGGGCCACGGCAGCTTCCGCAGGTCCCAGAATCTTCAAGTCAGCGGCGGAATTGCCCAGGAAATGGGCTAACTCGCTACTCAGGCGCAGGGCGTCCTCCTGCTTCTGATGGCGGATCATCAAGTTGGCCAAAGCGGCAAACGGTGGGTAGCGCATAGCTTTGCGGAACTGAATTTCCTTTTCGTAAAAAGCTTCGTAGTCTTGCGTGGCCGCCAACTGGATGGCGTAGTGATCCGGATTGATAGTTTGAATCAGAACCTTGCCCGCTAAATCCCCTCGCCCGGCTCTTCCAGCGGCTTGTGTTAGCAGTTGAAAGGTACGCTCCGCCGCACGGAAATCAGGCATCCCCAGGCCAATATCCCCGTTCACGATTCCCACAAAGGTGACGT
>JAYWBH010000547.1:0-4155 GCA_043781815.1 Bryobacterales bacterium
TAGATTTGTCTGAACCCAATTTGCAACTGGTAGTGGTTCTGGATACCAACGATCCGTTTGCATTCGCATTGGCGAAAGGAACGCTGGAAGAAGCGGACACCCCTTTTTCAGTCTTGAATGGAATCACAACGCTGATGAATGACATTGGCCCATCCGTCCAGAAATGGCTTCAGTTTCAAGTGGCACGGGACCGTGAGTTGGAAGTCAGGGAGCTGCTAGCCGCTGTCCTGCAGCCACAATCGGGGGATGGCACTTGTGTTTAACCGAGCTGCTGCGAATCTTCCGTTTTATTTTTAATTTAATAGGACACTTTGGTTTAACCCAGTGAATCTCTCCTGGAACAAGAATGGCACAGATGTTTCAGGGTGCAGGACAGGTTGGTGGGTGAATTGTTGAAAGGAATGGAAATGTTATTGCAGATGGGGCGGGAACGCATAGATTGTGTAGGCGATTTGACCCGAGCGGATGGATATTTTCAGGTTCTGACAGCTAGCACCCGGGATTGCAGGGTATTCGAAGAGGGTTAGCTTTAGTTGGGCGATGGAGGTATCGGGCTGACATTTCTTAGAGAGTTAAGAATGTGGAAATACTCCATCTGTCCCGCAATTTCCCCTTGGCAATGGGCTTGCCGCTGTCGTCCAGTATGCGGCCAGTGGCGTAGGATTGAGCCAGCGCCATGGGGGGTAAAGGCCAGTAGGAGGAATGGTAAGAGAGCGTCTTGTTTTTCATATTTTAGTTTCCTCTATTTGTTGGGTGTTTTAGATTTTCTATAGGGAATTGAGGTCTCTGTCCCTCGGATTTCAGTCGGTTGACTCCGCGTTGTGTTACGTGATGCGCCACTCCGGGCAGCACGCAACGAGGGTTTCTTGGTATTACTTATAGAGTGCCTTTTCATCGACAACATTCTCTCTAATTGTGCCAAGGCGCTCTGCCTCCGTTTCACATCATGGTTAAAGGGGAAGTTCAGGCTGACCGGGTTTTTTGACCGGGTTTTTTGCCGCTCAGGCCGAATTACAGCCATAATGTTTTATTATACTGTCTTCACCTTTGTAACGTTTACTCAAAAGTGAACCGTCTTATTATTTGTTTTCACTAAACAAGTTGAGTGGGGTGTCGTCATTTTCCAATCCTTTTAACTTAACTTGTGATAACATTGTTCACCAGTTTCGGGCCGATGGGAGTTATCAGATTTATGGAGACCAACCCCGATCCCCGCATCGCAGAGGTGTTGCGGCTCATCGAAACTGAGTCGTTGCCCTGGAATTGTACTGTCGCTATGTTGGCTGGTCATTTTTATATGTCCTCATCTCGTCTTTCTAACCTTTTCAGATCCACAACAGGCTTAACCGTGGGGTACTGTTTGCACAGAAGTCGGATTGAAAAAGCAAAGACACTTTTGGTACACAGCACCTTGTCGATTAAGGAAATTGCATCCTCCCTTTGCTTTTCCGATGGCCACCACTTTTGTCGTTCGTTTACAACAACTGTCGGATGTTCACCTAAACAATTCAGAAGAATAACAGTAGAAACTGGCACGTAATGGGCATTGCTTCGCACTGGTTGTTATGGCAATATTTCATTGAAAGGATGCTTAAACGCATTTATTCCAACTGAACCACAAAGGAGACATATTGTGAATAATAAACTTGGCGGCTTCGCCTTAGGCACGCTTCTGGCGGCCAGTATTTTCGCACCTCAGGTGCTTTCGGCTGCGGATTGCTGTAAATATTGCGGTGGCGGGGGCACTGGCTCAGAAACTACTCGCTGGTCTGAGACTTGTGGCACTTGTTACGTTTCTCTGTGTAACTCGCATGATCAGAGGAGCCCTAATTGCACCGGAGATAGTTATCCATGCACCGATAACTATATTGATCAATGCGGCTCTTGGGTACTGTGTTCATAAGGAGGATTGAAACATGTTAAAACATACTATGAGTATCAAACGAAGCGGTCAGTTTCTTCTGTGGTCCGCAGTAGCACTGCTTAGCTTGAATGTTGGACGGTTGATATACAACAGTTCTGTACATGTGCAGGCAGCGTCATATGTTCCGTATACGGTCATCCGAACCGAAAAGGGCTTCGATCAATCTGGCAGTCTGAAATACACAAACCATTATATTGAAGCCTTACGGTCTGACGGTTCCACGATGTGGAAGGGTTCTACTAAAGATGTCCAACAACGCAAGATCTTCTTTGCAAATGGAGATGAAATACAAACCAACGAACTTCCGGCAAGAAAAAGCACTTATCCAAAAGCGCACGTCGGAATACCATTTCAGAGAAACTCAGCGTCTTCCTGTTTTAATGTTGATGAACTTAAAGCAGGGTGGGCTCCGGGTGGGGAAGACATGGTCGGAGGCCATCGGGCTTTTAGATTAGTGAACAAATCTAGCAACCGAACCATGACCGTCTGGTATGGCTTAGATGCTGGGTGCGCTTTACTCCAACAAAGGTTTGAGCATGAAACGGGAGTGACGGAGCAGTCTTTGGCTGCTCTAATTCTCGGAGAGCCAGACACTTCTCACTTTCAGGTGTCGGACACATTTGCAGAGGTACCTCCATCTGTACTTCTAAGCTGTTCAGGCGCTGGAAGTGTCTGCAAATCAGAGATGCCAGAGTCCATCAAGCAAAAACTTGATAAGCGCTACGCTGATGCACGTGCCAAAAACCCTTGATCCTCTCTTATAGGAAAGGGACAAAAGGCCGAGAAGCTGAAAACACATGTTCATATCCGATGATAACTGGCGTTTATGAGTTCCAGAAAGCATTTCCTGTTAGTTGCAGTGGGCAGTGCAGGTGATGTATTCCCTATGGTCTCCATAGGCGCCAGTCTTGGATTGCGGGGACATCAAGTGACAGTAGTTGGCCCGCCGGTCAATCGCGAGTTCGCGATCCGCAATGGAATAGATGACTACGTTCCCATTAGCAGTGACAATCAGTATGCTTCTAGCCTTAAGGATAAATATCTATTAGAAACCCGCTATCACGGGTTGTTCTTTTTACGCTATGCAGTGGCGTGGAACACAACCATCTACACCGAAATACGGCTCAGGGCATGCCCTGAGCTTAGGATATTGTCTGTAGATAGGCCAAATGTGTGGGGAGACTTACTTGCTCACACTCAACTCAAGATTCCGCTCCTCCGTGTGAGCATTGACTTGCCGATCACTGGAGAAGACCGGTCAAATGTTATGACATTACCCGCTGGCCGCCCGCAACAACGATTAATGGCCAGTTGGTTTCACGCGTGGAATGAGAACATGCAGCAACTTGGGGTACACACTGGCACAAATCAACCGATGAGGCTGTTTCGTAGAGTTCGGCCCTCAGTACCGACTATTGGACTGTGGCCAGACTCGATAACAGGTGGTTGGGGAAAAAGGGCTGGCGTGCAAAGTTTCGGCTTCGTTCCGCCTTCTAATATCGGGGTCGATAAATGCGGAACGTATATACCTCAACCTGATCGAAAGGTTGTCGTATTTGTTGCGGGTACGGAAGGCACAACCAAAGATTGGCTTGGCAAATTTATCAAGGTCAGTATTCAGGTGTGTAAATGTCTGGGCTGTGATGGGGTCGTTGTTGGTGGTGAAGTGGAAGATATCACAGATGAGTTTCCGCCATTTTTCACTTGGGAGAAATTTAGACCCTTATCCACACTGCTTCCATACTCAAGCGTAATAGTCCATCATGGGGGGATTGGTACCGCTGCCGCCGCCCTGAAGTATGGGGTTCCACAGTTAGTTATTCCTCGAGTGTTCGCCCAGCCCTACAATGCTGAAAGGTTGCAGCGCATGGGGCTTTGTGTAGTTATGCCACCTAAGAGCTATACAGTCAGCAATGCCACAGAGCAAATCCGGGCCATGTTGGCAAATGTGGATATTCCGTCCCAGATAAGGAAAGTGTATGACGACTCCAAATTAGAAGTAGACATGCCAACCCTTTGCGAGTTCTTAGAGAAGTGGGAACTTAAAAGCAAACGTTCTTAGTAATAGCGTTTTACTTGGGTGTCTCTATCACCTGTGGGCGTGATGGAACTAACTGGGCCCCAAGCCCAACAGTTGAGTTCGCTCATCTCAACTGGCCCACTTTGATCGTCTGAACTGGCCCACCTGTAGCCCCTGAATGACACGATTCAGGGATGGACAGGAGAAACAA